>JBAXRO010000020.1:0-31134 GCA_037131165.1 Actinomycetes bacterium
GCAGGCCGAACGGGCCAAGGAGACCGCGGAGGAGGCCAAGCAGCAGGCCGAGCAGGCCAGGGAAGCCGCAAAGCAGCAGGCCGAACAAGCGAAGCGGCAGGCTGAGCAGGCGAAGACCGCAGCCAAAGCCAAGGAGAAGGCGGCCAACGGTCAGGGCCGCAGGTCCTGGGACTGACGGGCGGCGAGGACCCAGCCCGATCGGAGCACCGGAAGCCCTCGACAGCCGTACCTTGGGTACTGATGTCGAACGCCCTCGCCGTGACAGCCCTGACACTGATCGCCTTCGGGAAGATCAGCCTCTTCGTGATCTCCGTCCGCAACGCGATCCGCCCGCGACCGCTGCCGATCCCTCAGGAGCCGATCGACCCTGACGGACCGGACGACGGCTGGCGCTGGTGGGAGGAGTTCGAGCCCGAGCCGGAGCCTCAGGAGCCTTCGGGCGGACCGGCCGTGAAGCCGGCGCGCTCGACCGCCGATCAGCCGCCGAGCATCCTCGCCATCTCGAGGTAGAGCGGGATCCCCAGAATCAGGTTGAAGGGGAACGTGACCGCGAGGACCAAGGGCAGTGAGATGCCCGGGTTCGCCTCGGGTACCGCGACCCTCATCGCCGCCGGCGCTGCGATGTAGGAGGCACTGGCCGCCAGCGTCGCGAGCAGGGCGACGTCGCCGACCTGCATGCCGAGCGCGGTCCCGACGATCGTCCCGATCGAGCCGCTGATCAGCGGCATCACAAGAGCGAATGCGATCAACTGCGGGCCTGCCTGGCGCAGCGCACCGATCCGACTGAAGGCGAGCGCCCCCATGTCGAGCAGGAAGAAGGCAAGCACCCCCGCGAACGGCGCGATGAAGAAGCCGTTGAGGTCGTCGAGGCCCTCGGCGCCGAGCAGGATCCCGATCACAGTGGCGCCGAGCAGGATCAGGACGCTGCTGGTGGTGAGCGCTTCCTTGAGGGCGTTGAGGCCTCCGGCCGCCCCCTCCGATCCCCTGCGCGCGAGCATCACCCCGATCGCGATCGCGGGCGCCTCCATCAGAGCGAGCACTGCGGGCATGTAGCCGGACGTCGGCTCCCCGACCTCCTCGAAGAAGGCGAGTGCCGCGCCGAAGGTGACGAGGCTGACCGAGCCGTAGTGCGCTGCGATCGAAGCTGCATCGACCCGTTCGACCTTCTTCAGCCGCGAGAGGATCGCGAAGGCGATCAGCGGCAGCGTTACGCCGAGGATCAGGCCACCGCCGAGCGCGAGGAACGCCTCGACCTCGAGGCCCGACTTGCGAAGCTGCGCGCCGCCCTTGAACCCGATCGCCGCCATCAGGTAGATCGCGAGGGTCTGCGCGATCTGTTTCGGGAAGGCGATGTCGGCCTTGACCGCGGCCGCGAAAGCGCCCAGCGCAAAGAAGAGAACCCCGGGGGAGATCAGGTTTCCTGCGGCAGCACCCATCGTGATCCTCTCGTGACAAGTTGATTTACAGACAATGAAAGCCTGAAATGAATAGCACATGATGGACCGGAGCGCAGATCAGCAGGCAGGCGAACGCCCGCGCGCCCTGGCCTCGACGGCCCTGCCGACTGCGACCTCTGATCAGGAAGCCGACGAGGACTCGTCCGGCCGGTTGCGCCCGAGGCGCTCATGGGCGGTGACCCACTCGTCCACGAGGACGGCCCAGCCGAGCGACAGGTCGCCACAGAGGACGGTGGCGGCGACGATCTCCGCCAGTCGGTTGACCTTTCCCGTCCCCCAGCAGTCGAGCAGCTCGAGGCACTCGCGCTGGGTCGGCAGTCCGGTACCGCCGCCATAGGTCGCGACGATCAGCGACGGCAGGGTGATCGACGCGTAGTAGTCGCCGTTCGGCAGGACCTCCGAGTAGCCGTAACAGGCTTGGGACTCGGCGACGTTCGCTGCGTCCTGGCCGGTCGCGATGAAGAGTGCAGCGATCGCGTTCGCGGCATGGGCGCCGTTGTTGTGGACACCGGCCATGAAGCCGGCGAGATTCGCGACGCTGCGGCGGTGAAACATCCGCTCCGGGGTCAGCTTCATCCGCTCGCGCACGAGCTCGGCGGGCAGCGTGACCTCGGCAACGACCCGCTTGCCGCGGGTGTGCATCATGTTCACCTGCGAGCTCTTCTTGTCGGTCGCGAAGTTCGACTCGAGCATGAAGTGCTCGATTTCCGGCCGCTGCGAGGCGATCCACTTGCAGGCGAAGGCGGTCGCCTTGCTCGTCATGTTCTGGCCGGCGGCGTCCCCTGTCGTGTAGTTGAAGCGGGTGAAGACCATCTTGCTCGCCGGGAACTGCTGGATGTCGCGGAGGCTGCCTGAACTCGTGGTCGAGTCGGCCTCCTGCTTGATCCGGTCGAAGTTCTGCTCGAGCCAGATGCCGAAGTCGCGGGCCTCGCGGGCGCTGGCGAAGATGAACACAGGTGCGCGCTGCATCGAGTCGTCGATCACCGTCGTCTTGACGCCGCCGGCGTCGCGGGTCAGCTTCATGCCACGGTTGTAACTGGCGACGAGAGTGCCCTCGGTGGTCGCCATCGGCACCCAGTACTCGCCCCGGGCGTGTTCGCCGTCCACCAGCAGTGGGCCGGCGAGGCCGATCGGGACCTGGGCGGTACCGATGAAACCCTCGACGTTGCCGGGCAAGACCGAAGGGTCGATCGAGTAGGAGGAGACCTGGTCAAGGCTCGCCCCCGTCTTCGTCTCGGCGAACTCGACTCGGGCCGCCGCGGCCCCACGGGTGTAGTCGTCTGCAGGATCCCGGGGGATCCGATCGCCTTCGCTCGACATTGGACTGCCTCCCCCTCGTTCGCTCGTCAACGGCGACGAACGCTACCTGCTGGCCGGACCGGTGGAAGACCGGGTCGGCTTGGAGCCGGCGGGGAGCTCGGGAGCAATCCTCACCGCATCCTGCGGCGGCTCGCTCGGTGGAGCCGACGATGTCGGTGAACAGCACATCGCCTCACCCCGGCTTGGGATGGCGAAAGTGACTACATCCAATGCGGCGTTCAGTGGCAGTCGAGGCGTTCGACTGCACTGTTAGGTTTGGACAGTGGAGGTTCTGCTTCTCACTGACGGATTGCCTGTGGGAATCAGCACCGCCGACGTTCTCCGTCGACGGGGAATACCGGTAAGGCTCGTCCGCGAGCCGACCGACCGGGACGTTGCACGGGAGCTGAAGTCGCAGTTCTCAGCGGTCGGCGTACTTGCCCGGGACGACATTGTCGCCCTTCGCCTCGCCCTGGTCGTCGAGCACTTCGCGCCTGGAGTCCCGATGGTGGTCACTGTTTTTGACCGCACCGTGGCAGGCGAGCTCCGCCGGTCGGTTCCAGAGTGCTCCGTGATATCTCCGGCCGATATCGCCGCGCCGTCTCTGGCCGACGCGTGTCTCGAAGGTCGGCCTCCCCGCCGACCGTCGATAGCGGTCCGCCTCCTCGATCAGGCGCTCGGCGCCCTCAATCCCGCCTACGCCGGAGCGAGAATTCTGATCGCCGGCCTGATCGGCCTGCTCGTCGTACTCACGTTGGACACCGTCCTGCTCGCCTCAGTCCTCGGGATCGGCCCAGTTGACGCGATCTACGGCGCCGCCCGTACTCTGACGACCGTCGCTGCCGAGCCACAGATCGCATCAGGTCCGCAGTGGTTGAAACTGGTCTCTGCTGCGAGCATGCTCCTGACAGTTGCCTTCGCGGCGATGTTCACAGCAGGCCTCGTGCAACGCCTGCTCGACCCTCGCCTGGCGACGATTGTCGGGCGCCGGTCGATCCCGAGGCGAGGCCACGTGATCGTGATCGGGCTGGGCCAAGTCGGACTGCGACTGTGCACTCTGCTGACGAGCATGAATGTCCCGGTGGTGGGCGTAGAGGTCGATCCCGATGCGCCGAACGTCCGCCTCGCCCGCGGTTACGGCATTCCCGTGGTGATCGGCCATGGCGAGGATCGCGGCCTCCTCGAGCGCCTCTCGGCTCAGCGCGCGCGGGCCCTGGCATCGGTCACTTCGAACGAACTGGTGAACGTCGAAATCGCAGTGGCGGCGCGTGCCGCTCAGGAGGCGCTACCTGTCGTCTTGCGGATCCGCGAGGGCGACATCGCCGAGGAGACCCGGGCATTGGTCAGGCTGGGCACGATCTGCGATATCCACGCCCTCGCGAGTGAGGAGCTCGCTGACGTCCTCGTCACGACGAGCCCTGATCCACTTGGAACCGAGGAGACCGAGGCGAACGATCACTAGCGAGGCCCGGCAGGACTTCTCCGTGAGATCTCTGCACTCAGTCGAATCGCCCGACACTGCAACGGCCTGAAGTGAGCACAGGGGGAATCAAAACCCCGCAATAGGCTCGAAGACCCCTGGCGGACTGACCGCTACGCCATGGGGCGGTCGGGAAGGTCAGGAATCTGGCTGGTCGGTGAGCCAGCGTTCGCTGTTGGCGATCCCGGCGGGGCTCTCCAACATCAGCTGTCCAAGCGCGTCGGCCAAGCGGCCGGTCGCGGCCAGATTGCGGGGAGTCGTGGACGGGATGAGGATCAGTCCGGCGTGCCCGTCGCCGCGCTGGAGCCGGCGAGCCGCAATCGGCCTGAAGTCCTTGACGTTGTTGGTGACGACGGCACGCCCCTCGGCGGTTGCAACCTCAAGGACCGCGGCGTCGGGGAGATCGTCCGGCAGGTCCTCCCGCTCGACGATGGCGGTCACGTCGAGACCGGCGTCGCGAAGCAGGCCCGCGAGCCGGGGCGAGAGATGCGAGTTGAGCAGGGCCTTCAACCGGCGAGCGCGGCCCTGCCCGCCTGCCATTGGGCGAGCGCCTTGGCGGACTCGGCACGGTTCAGGTCGATCTCGGCTTCGATCTCGTCCTTGAACTCGCCGTAGTAGGCAACCGCAGCCTCGAGCATGCCCTCGGAAACGCCCAGGTAGCCGGCAGCGGCTGACACGTCGTTGCCGTTGTCGCGGATGCACTCGATCGCCTCCCAGACGTCGAGGCCGGTGCCGATCAGGGCCGCGCGCCGACCGGTCTCACCGGCGACGAAATGGATCAGGGGATGGTCGTCGCGACGGAGGCCCTCGTCCACGTAGATCGCCGCCAGCGTGCGTGCCGGCGTGCCCGTCGCCTTCGCCCTGCGTTCGAGGCGATCGGCGGTGCCGGTTCGGACCCTGAGTGTCAAGTGGTCACTCATCGTCCGATCGTAGCAACCGCACCACGCAAGATCACAACAGATCACGCTTGATTCCTCGGAGGCGTGCGGCATGAGCATCACGACACTCCACGGCCGGGAGCAGACCATCGGAGCCGTCTGCCCAGCCCGGACCGACCGCGGTCAGGACGGCGTGCGTCCGGTCACCGCGACTCTCGGGTCGGCGAAGTGCAGCGGCGACCGGATGGAGTACCCCCAACGGGTGCAGATTGGAACCACCTCGAATCGTGGCTGTTCTCAATGGAAGCGACTCGGAAGGCCTTTGCCAGCCTTGAGGAGTCCTCGCCATTTCAGGAGCGATCACACTCGCATCCGCAGGCTGACGACGTGCGTTCAGAGATTCGAACCAAGAGCCAGAGCTTCAAGTGAAAGCTACGGACCGCAACCAATCGCTACACACACTCAGCTCCAAGCAGCTCAAGGCGCTCTCAATCATCAGCTCAGGGGGCACGCATGCCGAAGCCGCAGCCGCAGCGCAGACGCATCGGGTTACGATCACGCGGTGGGCCAACCACCACCCCGCGTTCGTCGCTGAACTGAACCGGCTCAAGGAAGAGACGGTCGCAGCGTGCTCTGCCGAGATTCTCCATCTCACGGCGTCAGCAATGGAGGTCTTGAGCCGTGCCCTTCAAGACGACGACGGCGAGATCGCTCTTCGATGGCTGCGAATCGCAGTACCGCTAGTTGCTTCTCGTGCGACCCATCAGGCTGATTCCCCGAGAGATTCACGCGAATTCGTAGAGGATCACAGGCAAGGCATGCCTTCTACATTTGATTCTGGAATGAGAATCGGCTTCGAGCGCTCTACAGCCGAGGCCGAGGCCGACCTCATCGAGTACCTTGAGGAGTAGTGCCGACGCGAGCGGCCAAGCGATCAGCTGTAGCTTGCCCCGTGATCGCTAAAGACCTTCTCGATCTCGTCCTGGCTGTTGACTGATGCCAGCGCCTTGCGGACAGTCTCCTCGGTTAGGTCGAGCATGCGGTATTCACCGGTTGATGCCTTGATCACACTGATGATTCGTTGATACTCCCCGCCGTGCGCCTCGGCGTAACTCGCCAGACCTCGAAGCTTGGGTCCGGCATCGCCGAGGTGGTGCCCGTGGGGATCGACAATGCTCGCACGGAGTTTCCCCTTGGAGTCCTTGTGGAAGAACACGAAATCCGGGAACATCTTCGTGAACTGACCCTCGGCCCTTTCAACGGGCACCGTCAGGGCCCGCTGGCCGCCGATCGGGTTTCGGTACCAGGCAACGAAGCCGGGACGGTCCATCTCAAGCTTCAACGCATGCGCCTCCCACTCGCCGAGCTTCTTCGGAGCGTAGAGCCCGTCAGCGTCCGCGAACAGGTGGCTCTCGAAAGACGGTTCGTCGCCAACCTTCGGCATCGTGATCACCGACGGGAGACCCGGGTTGACTCTCTCCGGCTCTCGCGCCATCGCCCGGATCTCGGCGTACTTCGCCTTCTTGTCCTCCGAAAGGGCCGCGATCTCATTGCCATAAGAACTGAGCCATTGGGCCACCCTGTCTTGCGCCTCGGCTTCAACTTTCGCGACAGCATCGAGATCATTCGAGAGCGCGATGACGAGGATCTTCGCGTCATAGGGATCATCCGCTTCATTCATCACTCGCCACCCCCAGTAGTGGTCGGCAAGACCATCCCTGAATCGCTGTGCGGCTGACCTGAACATTCGGTCGACATCTCCGGTGTCTGTCTGAACATGCAGGTCCTTCTCGCCACCGTCTAAGTCTTGGCCGAAGACGTCAACTTCGAGCACGCTGACTACGGCGGTTTCTACTTCAGTCACAGCGGCTTCGAGAGTCCCGTCGGCCTCGAGCCGTTTTCGCTCTGCCTCCAAGACGGAAACCAACATCTCATCGGCATTAGAGATCGCGTCGCTCAGGAGCTCGTCACCAACCAGCAACGAGGCCATACGGTGAAGGCGTTTCACCTGTGAACGATGCACAGGACCAGGAACGACATACGAGGTAAGGCTCTCGAACAGCTCGAAAGTCTTCTTGGGCAACGACTTGTTACGCACCGCATCGACGGAGTTGATCTCAACGTCAGTCGGGGGCCCTTCGTCAGACTCCAGGCGTGCCTTCACCGCCTTCACTGCAGCCGAATCAAACTGCGGCAGGTAGAGAAGTACCCGGTTGAGCGCTTCGTCCGACTCGACACGCCGCGCGAGCGGAGATCGAACCATCCGTCCGATTAGCTGGGCTATGTAGGTGTCGTCCTTCGCGACTCTTAGGGACAACATAACCTCGGCCCGAGGGCAGTCCCAGCCGGTAGTCAACGCCTCCTTGAAGAGCACCACCCGGACTGTTGGATGGTCATGAATGTCTTGTGGGGCAACGTACTTCACAGTGTGGGAGCCGAACTCTTCAGCTGTGTGGCTTTGGAGAGAATGTGCAATGGCGTCACCCTCAAGGACGTCCCACTCCTCCTTGCAGACATCTAGGATCGCGGCCACTTCATCCTCACCCTCGGGCGGTATCTGAATGACCATCGCTGGCCGCACTGGAGGCTCACCCTCGGCTTCGGTGTAGGCGAGCCATGATGAGTCGACCGCCTTGAATGCCTTCACCGCTTCACGGATGAGTGTGTCTTTGATGAATTGGCCCTCGCCGCGAGCGTGGATCGACAGAACGTCCTTGATCAAGCCGCTCGCCTTGACCTGCTCAACGGAGACGGGGACCTTGTAGAGGGTTCGCTGCGGTGTAGCGACTCCCATCTCCTCCTCGAACCTCTTTGGTGTCGCCGAGATTCCTACGACGACTGGGGACGGCGGAATGACACCTCCTTCGCCTGAAACCAGCCTTTGCGCGATTGTCTGCTGCGTGGCCGGGCGCTGCTTCGCACCCCGATGAGCCTCATCACGAACGAGGTAGTAGTGCCCTCTCGCGTTCTCGATGGTCGCTGAGATCGTCTGCCAAATCGTGAACTTACGACCTCCCTCCGCGGACTTCACCAAGAGCGAGGACTTGGCGAGCCGCTGGATGTTCAGGAAGTAGACCTTGCCCCTATCGAACTCCGGTTGATCGAAGCCTTCATCCACGATTACAAGCTGACCAGGCTGGATCTTCTCGGAGGCCTCAAGAATCTTCTTCCGAGTCTGCTGGTTCAGGCTTGGATCGTCAGTGAGCCAGACAAAGACCGCCTCAGGGTCAGCGGGCTGATTGCCCTCGCTATCGCCATAGAGAACTTGTTCGATGGCTGCGGCAGCAATCACAGTCTTACCTGACCCAGTAGGCGCTGAAAGGGAAATGGCGGAATGGAGTCCTTCATCGTGAAAATTGCGATTTGCGACCCGCAATCCCTGAAGGATCTTGATCACTGCCTCTTCTTGGTAGTCCTTTAGCTCGAACTTCATGAGATTCCCCTGGTGTTGATCGCGAACGAGGTCAAGTAGGCCTCGTAGAGCCTCATCGGTTCAACGGCGGAGGGCAATTCAGCCGCAACGCGCTGAAAGACCGCGTCGGAATCCGTCACGACAAACGCGTGGGTGGCCTCTTCCTCCTCCTGAACCGCCTCGACAAACTCGGGCCAGTTGTCGGGCTCAAACAGAACGCCGTACCTTCCACCCTCAGGCATCGACCACGGTCCGTCGATCTTGTCGACCCTTGGCCCAACGGCCCCGGCCTTGAGCCAAAGGATCGGCGCGACCGCAGAGAACGCCGCGTTCAGCTTGACAGCGTCCTTGTCTTCATAGGTGAGTTCGAAGAACTCGACGTTTTCCTCAAACCCATCGCTGAAGGGGAACTCGTCTCGGAACCGATAGCTCCCCTCGACAGGTTTCCCATCGGGAGTCTTCCCTGTGACAGCGGCTGTGATTCGTGGTCTCGTCACGTACTCGAAGATGCCTCGACTCTTCCACTCAGGGTCCGAGGGCCAATGCCCAGCTTCTCTCAGGGCCTCCGCCTCTTCTTCGGAGACTTCGTTGTTCGTAATGCTGATAGAGGTTCGCCGACCACTGTCCTCATGGTTGAGTCTGAAGACGGCGTGTCCGGTTGTCCCGGAGCCCGCGAAGAAGTCAAGGACAATCGCATCAGGGTTTCCGCCGATGTAGTAACGCAAGGCATCCTCGACCATGTAGAGAGACTTTGGGAACGGGAACTGCCGTCCGGGAAGGAAATTGGGCAGCAGGCGAGATCCGTGCTCGCGAGCGCTGTACGCGCCGTTAGTCCAGAGCGTCTTCCCGAGAATTGTTCGCTCTGCGTCATCGGAGTTCCTAACGATGAGAGCGCCGTGGTCGTCACGTCCGTCTACCACGAGCTCGCCGTTTTCGATTGCCTTCATGTCGCCCTTACCGAGGAAGTAGAGCCCCCAACGCCCGGTGTTCTTCTTTCGGGTCCCGATGCGAATTCGGCCCTCCTCCAGGTACTTGCGGAACGTGGGCGGCGATAGCTGCCAGCAAGCCTCTGATCCATCTTTCTTCAAGGGCCACTGGGCAACGCATCCCTTGGGAGGCTTCTCAGCAGACTGGCGATCTACCCCTAGCGGGACTGAATCACCACAGCCGACAATCGTGCCTTTCTCCTCGTGGATATAGACGGGAAAGAACTTCTCCTTCGTGTCCTGTCTTCGAGAGTTTCCACCGGACCGCTGGAACGCTGACCAGCGAAACGGCTTTGCGTTGCCGTCCTCGTCCTTGAACTTCGAGGTCCCGGGGGTCGTGTCGGTTGTAGTGCGACTCGGACGTGCTGCCCCGATGTGCACGAAGAAGAGGTGCTCCTCAACCCGCGAGAACTGGTCGATGATGGTTGCGCCCGCCGGGTTGATCATCGCGGTAACCATCTGAATCTTGCTCGACGGGAATAGCCCCTCGAGGAGAAGCGCCAACCTATGAACCTCGTTTTCGTCGATGGAGACTATGAGCACAGATGCTGATGGGCGAAGCAGTCGCCGAGCCACCCTCAGGCGGCGCTCCATCATCGCGAGCCATTTGCTGTGGCGATAGCGATCATCCGAGTTCACGTAATCGTTGTTGTATTTCCAGTCCCTAGCGCCGGTGTTGTACGGGGGGTCGATGAAAATCGCGTCAACCTGGCCCTCATGCGTGAAGAGAAGGGTCTCCAGTGCGTGGAAGTTCTCCGCGTTGATCACGCTGTGATAGGGCCGATCTCCGCCTCCGTCCAGCCGAGCCACACTCCTCAGTCCCGGGAAAATTGGATCGCCAAACCGTCTGACGGCGACCAGTCCCCGCATGTCGAACTCGCCGGTGACGATCTTCCCGTCTTCCGCCACCCGCCGCAGACTTGCCGTGTTGCCCTTGACACTCAAGACCTTCCATTCCGGACCATCGGGCGCTGTCCGCTCGCATACCGTGACGCCTCGTCGAATTGGATGCCCGAAGAGCTGGACTCGCTCGGGCATGTGGCGCTCGAAGACGAGTCCTAGGGATTGATTGCCACGCAGCGGGGTTAGCTCGCGTTCAATGTCCGCCCGAAGCGCCGGATCCTCGATGCGGGCGAGAAGATCGTCAAGGGCCGCCAACTAGTGACGTCCCTTCAGGCTCTGGAGATGGCGGGCGGCAACGGACACCGCTGGCACTCTATTTGGTGAGTGTTGAGAAGCGGATTCAGAGGGCAACGCGGTCTCCTGAACCGAGCGAAACTGAACACCGCCGTTCAGTTTGTTAGTCTCGTCAGATGCCCGTTGAGTCGGATGATCAGGCTCCTTACTCCGCCGGAGATGTGCGCCGTGCCACCGGACTCTCTTCCAGACAGCTAAACGACTGGGACAAGCGAGGAGCCCTTCCCCACGAGCGCGAGGGGGAAGCAGGCTGGAGGCGCTTCACGATGCGCGAGATCTTCGTTCTGATGGTGCTCGCCGAGATGCGGAAGCGGTTCGGTGTACCCGTCGAGAAGCTAAAGGTGGCGAAGGACTGGATGCTTCAAGACGAGGCCAACCACCTCGCAGCGGCGGTGCAGATGATGGGTGCGTTAGGAGTCGATGTCTGGATCCTGACCGACTTCGAGTCGACCTTCATGATGGACTCCGACCTTGAGATTCAAGGGCTCTTTGGCATGGGCGTAGCCGGTGCTGGGGTTGACGGGTACGTGGTCCTGAAGGTCAACACGATCGTCAACAAGCTCTTGGGCGCTCTTGAGGAGCCGACCGAGCTCGAGAATCACGGTCTGGGCTACAAGCTTCTGGCTGACTGGCGCTCGAACGCCCTAGCCCTCACACCGGTCGAGAAGCAAGTTCTTCAGCTTCTACGAGAGGGACACTACGACTCGATCGAGATCACCCTCCGGAACGGCGAGGTCGAGCGAATCAGAAAGTCCAAGAGGATCGATGCGACCACACGTGTCGGAGACCTGATCAAGTCAAACGACTACCAGCAGATCAGACTCAACGTCCAGGACGGACAGGTTGTCCTGCTGGAACAAGCGGTGACCGAGAAGCCATGATTCCAAACGTTGGCGAGCGTCACTGCAGCGGTGAGGGAAGCTCTCCCAGCCGATCATCTGAACATTTCGACGGAGGTGACAGGAGAGACCTGAGCCGACGCCTATCGCTGCGACTTCCTTGGTTGCGGTGGAGGAGTTCTCATGCTCTCAATAACCGACTGTCGACGAATCTTGGGAGGGGCTGAGGCCTTGACCGACGAGCAGATCAAGACCCTTCGAGACCACCTGTATGAGTTGGCAGCGCTCGCTTTGGCCTGTTCCAAGCCTCAACCTGACACAGAGGCGGCCTCCTGACGATGAACGATGCCGTCATCTACATACGCGTAAGCACCCAGGAGCAAGTCTCGAATCATTCGCTGGACAGCCAAGAGCGCCTATGTCGCGACTACTGCCGAGCCCATTCGATGCAGGTCACCCGAGTGTTCAGAGAGGAAGGCGAGTCAGCCAAGACAGCAAATCGGCCGGTCCTCCAAGAGATGCTCGAGTTCCTTCGGACATCGGGTCCTCAGCTCGGAATAACCACCCTTGTTGTGCTTCAGGTCAACCGGCTCGCTCGCAATACCGGGGACCACGCGATGATCCGCTACCAGCTGCAGAAGGCAGGGATTCGGATCCGCGCCGTGCAGGAGAACATCGACGAGACCCCTGAGGGCATGCTCGTGGAGAACCTCATGGCGTCATTCGCACAGTTCGACAATGACACTCGGGCTAGGCGCACCAGGACAGGCATGCTGGAGGCGCTGCACAAGGGCAGGTGGCTGTGGAGGCCTCCGCTGGGCTACAAGACCCCCTCAAGAGCGGAGGGAGCTCCGAGCCTTGAACCGCATCCAGAGCTGGGGCCGATTGTTCGTGAGGTCTTCGAGTTCGCTGCCAGAGGAGGCCACAGCAAGGCCGACGCAAGGAACTACGCCACGTCGCTGGGACTTCTCGCGGGCACCGGAAAGCCTCTGAGTCCTGAACGCTTCAACTCGCTCCTCCGCAATCGGATCTACTTCGGGTGGATGGTCTCCGAATCACTCGAGTTCGAGGGTTGGGGTGACTTCGAGCCGCTCGTGTCGCAAGAGCTATTTGAGCGGGCACAGGTGGCGACAGCCACCAACCGAGCACAGACCCCCAGCTACCGGACTGAGAACCCGGACTTTCCTCTTAGACGTGTCGTCAGGTGTCCTTCATGCGATCGCCCCCTCACTGGAAGCTGGTCAACCGGACGCACGAAGAAGTACCCGTACTACCGATGCCCGAACTCGAGATGCCGCGTGAACATCAAGCGTCAGGACCTTGAGGCTCAATTCGTCGAGTTCCTAGAAGAGGAATCGATTCCTCAGGGAACATTCGAACTCTTCGATGCCATCGTGCGGGACTCTGTGGAAGCGCAAAAGAGGATCTCGGCCTCGCAGGATGTTCGCCTCGCCAAGAAGCTGGCAGACATCGAATCTAAGAAGCAGCGGCTACTCGACGCGTTCATCCACCAGGAGCTAATCGACAAGGACACCTACCAAGGACAGATAGCGCGGCTGAGTAGCGAGGAGTCGAAGATCCAGTCCCAGCTGGCGACAAACGCCGAATCCGCGATCGATGTCAATGCGTGTCTCGCCTTCGGCCAAGGCTTGCTGACAGACCTACCCGAGTGTTGGAACCGACTGGAACCCCAGGTCCGGCCGCGATTCGTCGCTGCCATGTACCCAGAGGGCCTAGTCATTCGAGACCAAAAGATTGGAACCGCCCAAATCCCTTGGCACAGGCTGGGATCGGACGGTTCCGGTACATCTGATTCAAGATTGGTACCCCCACGGGGAATCGAACCCCGGCTACCAGGTTGAAAACCTGGCGTGCTAACCGCTACACCATGGGGGCGGGCAGTTGCGAGCGCAAGAGTTTATTCGCCGCGCGGATCCGAGGCTGCCGCGAGCCGCTCAGAGGTTGAGGAAGACGATCGACCAGTTGAGGACGGTCGCGAACGAGACCCAGGCGGCGTAGGGGACGAGCAGCGCGCCGGCAACCGGACGGACAGCACAGGCGGTCCGCACGAGCCAGACGCACGACGCGAGCAGAAGCAGGATCTCCACTCCCGCGAGCCAGGGCAGCTCGACGCCGAAGAACAGCGGGGTCCACGCCGCGTTCAGCGCGATGTTGACTGCGAACACCCTGCCGACCAGACCGCGGTCCGCGCCGGGTGCAGTCAGGCAGAGCACGAGCGAGACCGCGATCGAGATGTAGAGAGTCGTCCAGACCGGCCCGAACCACGAATCGGGTGGCTGCCAGGACGGCTTTTCCAGTCCATCGAGGAAGCTCGTGGCGGAAGGATCGGTCGAGCCGCCGTGGAGGAGCACCGCCATCCCGCTGGCCGCGGCAACGAAGACGGCTGCTGCGACGAGTGTGTTCAACCGCCCCCTGTCGGAACCCTACCCTCGTCCGCGCGGTTCGACACCCACCTCAGCGAGCCTAGCTGCCGCCGAGCGCCTGTGAGACCATCGCAGATGCGCCTCTAGCTCATCTGGTTAGAGCACCGGACTTTTAATCCGGCGGGCTGGGTTCGAGTCCCAGGGGGCGCACTAGCCCTTGACCGGGCAGGGCTGCACTCGGATCGCGACCTCGGCCGAGCCTGCGACGAAGCCCTTCGTGGTCTTGACCACCGCGAGCTGGGCAATCCGCCCGTCGCCGAGGTCGACCGGGCCCTGCTGGGTGACCTTGGCGCTGCCCTGCTTGAACGGCACGATCAGATCCGGGTTGATCTGAGCGAACCCACGGCCCGTCGGGCAATCGACCCTCGAGTAGACCATCGAGAAGGCCATCTCGCGGTCGGGTGCGAGGCCGAACGACTGGGCGATCGAAGGCTGCTTGCGATTCCTGCTCGACGGAAGCGTGCCGACCAGAAGGGTGACGCTCTGGCCCTGACTCAGCCTGGTCCCCGGCCCGGGCGACTGCCTCAGCACTGATCCGATCTCCGCGGGGTTGTTCGCCAGCCGCGACACGTAGCGGACCTCGATCCCGGACTGCTGCAGCACGATCGACGCGGAGCCGCCGGACAGCCCAGTGACCTTTGGCAGGGTGACCGGCTTCGCGTTCTGGTTGACCCACAACCGAACGGTCGATCCGACCGCCGACACCTGGCCGGGCGCGGGGGCCTGCGACCCGACCCTGCCGGGCTTTCCGACACCGGGCGCCGGGATCACCAAAGCCTGAAGGCGGGCCAACCGGATCGACTCGAGCGCCGCGCGGAGAGGCTGGCCGGCCACCTCGGGGATCGCAGTCGTTCTTGCTCCCCCACTGACCAGCAGGACGACCGTCCCGCCACGGGGCATCTGCGTCCCGGCGGCAGGCGACGACCTGACGACGAGCCCCGCCCTCGCGAGAGCCGAGGTCACCGTCGTCTGCTCGACCGTCAAGCCCATGTCCCTCAGGGCCTCGGTCGCGAGGTCGGCCTGGAGCCCGACGAGCACCGGGATCGACTCGTTGAGCGGTCCGCGCGAAACCCGCAGGGTGACTCCGTCGCTCGATGTCTCGCGCCCGATTGCCGGCTCGGTGCCGGCGACCAGTCCCTTGGGCAAGGGCGAGAGCACCTCCTTGACACGGGCGTCGAAGCCGGCCGTCGCGAGGACCCGCTTTGCGACCTCGGTCGGCTGGCCCTTGACGTCGGGGATCGTCTTGCCTCCGCCGCAGCCGGTCAGTCCGGCCGCTCCGACGAGGCAGACGATGGCTGCCAGCGCCGCTCTCTTGGTTGGTCCGAGTCTCCTCACAGTGCAAGTGAGGCTACCGGCACCCCGTGCTAGCGTCGCCAACCGACGACACGGGAGGTTCAGGCGGATGCAACTCGGGATGGTCGGACTGGGAAGGATGGGAGGCGCGATGTCCCAGCGCCTGCTGCGCTCAGGCATCGAAGTCGTCGGCCATGACCCCGACCCGGTGGCCGCCCAGGCGCTCGCCGAGGACGGCCTCGTCGCAGCCCACGACGCAGCCTCGCTCGTCGCCGCGCTCGAAGCGCCCCGCTTGGTCTGGCTGATGGTCCCGGCCGCGCTCGTCGACCGTTCGATCGCGGACTTCACTCCGCATCTCGAGGCCGGCGACGTGATCGTCGACGGCGGCAACAGCAACCACGTGGACGACATCCGCCGCGCCGGTGAGCTCGCCGATCAGGGCATTCTCTACGTCGATTGCGGCGTCAGCGGCGGCGTCCACGGACTCGAGCGCGGCTACTGCCTGATGGCCGGCGGCCCCGACGAGGCGATCGCGCTGCTCGAGCCGGCCTTCGAAGCGCTCGCCCCCGGCGTGGAAGCCGCACCGCGCACCCCCGGCCGCGAAGGCGACCCGTCCACCGCCGAGCGCGGCTGGCTGCACTGCGGCCCGAGCGGCGCCGGCCACCTCGTCAAGACGATCCACAACGGGATCGAATACGGGCTGATGGAGGCGTACGCCGAAGGGCTCAACATCCTCGCCCACGCCGGCTCAGGCTCGACCGAACGCGAAGCCGACGCGGAGACCGCCCCGCTCGAGCACCCCGAACGCTTCCAGTACGACCTCGACCTCGCGGAGATCACCGAGCTGTGGCGCAGGGGGAGCGTCGTCGGCTCGTGGCTGCTCGACCTGACCGCCCAAGCGCTCGCCACCGACCCCAAGCTCGACGGCTACGCGGGCCGGGTCGCAGACTCGGGCGAAGGCCGATGGACAATCGAGGCGGCAGTCGCGACCGGCACCCCGGCCCCCGTCCTCGCAGCAGCCCTGTTCTCGCGCTTTTCGTCGCGCGACGAAAACGAGATCGCGCTCAAGGTGCTCTCGGCGATGCGCTACGGGTTCGGCGGGCACCTGGAGAAGAGTTGAGCCACGAACCGGCCGACGCGTTGGTGATCTTCGGGATCACAGGGGACCTCGCGTTCAAGCAAATCCTCCCGACCCTCCAGTCCATGGAGCGCCACGGGACACTGGAGACGCCCGTGATCGGGGTCGCCCGTGGCAGCCACGGGATCGAAGGCATCCAAGCCCGTCTGCGCGAAAGCCTCGCGGCCCACGGCGGCGTGGACGAAGCGGCGTACGCGAGGCTCTGCTCGCGCCTCTCCTATGTCGACGGCGACTACACCGACCCGGCCACCTTCACTCGGCTGCGCAAGACCCTGGGGGACGCGCAACGGCCGCTCTACTACCTTGCGATCCCGCCGAGCTCGTTCGAGACGGTGATCCAGCGGCTCACTGACGCCGGCTGCGCGAACCGAGGGGCACGGGTCGTGGTCGAGAAGCCGTTCGGCCGAGACATCGAATCGGCTCGCGAGCTCAACCGCTCGCTCCACTCGGCCTTCCCCGAGGAGGCGATCTTCCGGATCGACCACTACCTCGGCAAGGAGGCGGTGCAGAACCTCCTCTACTTCCGTTTCGCGAACTCCTTCCTCGAGCCGATCTGGAACCGCGACCACGTCCACTCCGTCCAGATCACGATGGCCGAGGACTTCGGCACCCTCGGGCGCGGCCGCTTCTACGAGGAGGCCGGAGCCGTCCGCGACGTGATCCAGAACCACATGCTCCAGCTGGTCGGACTGCTGGCGATGGACCCGCCGACGCGCCGCGACGCCGAGGCCGGCCGAGATGCCCACGCGACCGTGCTCAAGGCCGTCCGGCCGCTGATGGAGGGCGACGTCGTCCGCGGTCAGTACGACGGCTACCGGGGCGAGCCCGGGGTGGCACCGGACTCGAAGATCGAGACGTTCGCGGCCTGCCGGTTCGAGCTCGACACTTGGCGCTGGCAGGGGGTCCCGTTCCTCGTGCGGGCCGGGAAGCACCTGCCAGTGCGGGCGACCGAGGTGCTCGTCAGGTTGAAGAAGCCGCCTCAGACCGTCTTCGACGAACAGGGGCCCGGCCACCAGAACGCGTTGCGATTTCGTCTCCAGCCGGAGGTCGCGATCGCACTTGCGGCGAGGGCCAAGACACCCGGTGAGCGGATGCACGGCGAGGATGTGGAGCTGCGGGTGGCCCGTCACCCCCACGACGAGCTGACGCCTTACGAGCGGCTGCTCGGCGACGCCGCAGAGGGCGACACGACCCTCTTCGCCAGGGAGGACGCGGTCGAGGCGGCATGGAGGATCGTCGGAGACGTCCTCGACCCCGACTCAGCCCCGCACCCCTACGTCCCCGGAAGTTGGGGGCCGGATGTGGCCGGCACCCTCGCTGACGACGCCGGTGGCTGGCACGATCCAGTTGCGCACGAACCCAAGTGAGAGGAACCGACCAGTGACACCGACCCGCGCCTTTGCCGACCTTGGCCAGAGCATCTGGCTGGACGACATCTCCAAGCCGCTGCTCGACGACGGCCGCCTCGAGCGCTATATCGGCGAGCTCGACGTCACCGGTTTGACCTCCAACCCCGCGATCTTCCAGTCCGCAATAGGCGGCTCCGACGCCTACGACCCGAGGATCGGCGAGCTCCAGGCAGGCGGCAGCGACGGCGAAGCGCTGCTGTTCGAGCTGATGCTCGAGGATCTCAAGCGGGCAGCCGACGCTTTCGGCCCGGTCCACGAGCGCACGGCGGGAGTGGACGGGTTCGTCTCGCTCGAGGTTTCGCCACTGCTCGCGCGTGACACCGAGGCCACGGTCGAGCAGGCGAAGGAGATCCATGCACGGGCCGACCGGGAGAACCTGTTCGTGAAGATCCCCGGCACTCCCGAGGGGCTGCCGGCGATCGAGCGGACGATCCACGCCGGGGTACCGGTCAACGTCACCCTGCTGTTCGACGACCGTCAGTTCCGTGCAGCCAATGACGCGGTGCGTCGCGGGCTGGAGGCGAGGGTCGCCGACGGCCTCGCTCCGGACGTCGCATCCGTTGCCTCGGTGTTCGTCTCGCGCTGGGACAAGGCCGTCGCGGACAAGGTCGATGACGGACTGAAGAACAGGCTCGGTGTCGCGGTGATGAACCGGGTTTGGGCCGCCTACGGCGAAGCGCTCGAGGCATCGGCCTGGCGGGCGCTGATGAACCGTGGCGCGCGCCCCCAGCGACTGCTCTGGGCGAGCACCGGGACGAAGGACCCTGCGGCACCGGAGACGCTCTACGTCGATGAGCTCGCCGCCCCGCTGACCGTCAACACGATGCCCGAGAAGACCCTGCTGGCAACGGCCGACAGCGGAGCACCGGCACCGCGGCTGGACATCGAGGCGGCCGAGGCTGAACTGGCCCGATTCGAGCAGCAGGGGGTCGACGTGGTCGCCCTCGGCCAGAGCCTGCAGGATGAGGGAGTCGTGCTGTTCGAGGATGCCTGGCGCGGAGTGCTCGGGACGCTCGCCGAGAAGGCCGGGGCGCTTGCCGGCTGACGGCCAGCCAACCGGCAGGTCGGGAGAGCGACTGTGAGCGGGGCGCTGCCGCCGACTCCCGAGCCGGCCGAGAGCACCGAGGAATGGGCGGTACTCGAGGCGATCGCCGCAGCTGACCGGCTGTTCGACATGCGATCGGCACTGGCCGACCGCACGAGGAGCGAGCGGCTCGTTGTCGACGCCTGTGGGCTGAGGCTCGACCTGACCCGCCAGCGCCTGACGGTCGAGGCGCTTGACACCCTGATCGCACTCGCTCGACGCCAAGGGGTGCAGGAGCGGATCGAGGCGATGTTCGCCGGCGAGCGGATCAACGTCACCGAGGACCGCTCGGTCCTCCACACCGCGCTGCGCCTGCCCCCGGGCGAGAGACTCGTCGTCGAGGGAACCGATATCGCAGCCGACGTCCACTCGGAGCTCGACCGCATGGCCGTCTTCGCCCGGGAGGTCCGCTCGGGCGAGCGGACCGGCCACGGCGGCCGTCGGATTCGCTCGATCGTCAACATCGGGATCGGCGGCTCGAACCTCGGTCCGCAGATGGCGACCGCTGCGCTGCGACCCTTCACCCACCCGGACCTCGAGGTGAGGTTCGTCAGCAACGTTGACCCCGCCGACCTCGACTCCGCCCTCGAGGGTCTCGACCCGAGCGAGACGATGTTCATCGTCTGCTCAAAGACGTTCACGACGCTCGAGACCTTGACCAACGCCCGCGCCGCCCGCGAATGGCTGGTCGCAGGCACCGGGACGGAATCGTCGGTCGCGGCGCAGATGGTCGCAGTGTCGACAGCCGCCAAGGAGGTCAAGGAGTTCGGGATCGACCCGCACCGTTCGATGTTCGGCTTCTGGGACTGGGTCGGCGGGCGCTACTCGGTCGGCTCGGCTGTCGGGCTTTCGCTGATGGTGGCGATCGGACCGGAGCAGTTCCGCGAGTTCCTCGCGGGGATGCACGAGATCGACTCCCACCTGCGCGAAGCGCCGCCGGAGCGCAACCTCGCGTGGCTGCTGGCGCTGGCCTGGCTGTGGAACGGCAACCTGCTCGGCCACGACACGGTCGCCGTCCTTCCTTACGCGCAGGACCTCCAGCGCTTCCCCGCCTACCTGCAGCAGCTCGACATGGAGAGCAACGGCAAGCGCGTGAGGCTCGACGGCGAACGACTCGAGATCGAGAGCGGGCCGATCGTCTGGGGCGAGCCCGGCACCGACGGCCAGCACGCATTCCACCAGCTTCTCCACCAGGGCACGAGGATCGTCCCGTGCGACCTGATCGGCTTCGCGACGAGCGCTGACGGTGAGGACCAAGACCGCCAAGACCTGCTGGTGGCGAACCTGATCGCACAGGCCGAGGCACTCTCGATCGGCAGGAGCGAGGAGGAGATCGTCGCAGCAGGCGGCGACCCGGAGCTGGCCCCCCACCGGGCCTGCGAAGGCGGCCGGCCGGTCACCGTGGTCCTCGCCGAGCGACTTGACCCCAGGACCCTCGGCAAGCTGATCGCCCTCTACGAACACAAGGTGCTGATCGAAGGCGCGATCCAGGGAATCGACTCGTTCGACCAATGGGGAGTCGAACTGGGCAAGGACCTGGCACGCAGGATCGGGCCCGAGATCGAGGACGGGGCGTCGTCGGCCGACCACGACCCCTCGACTGTCGAGCTGATCGAAGCGGTCCGCAGACTGCGGCCGTGAACGGCTCGTCGCGCAGCGCGGCGCGACTCCCGGTGACTGCCGGGCGCACCGGTCGGCCGGCAACCCACTCTGCCCTGGCCGCCGAGCGTGCATCCACGGCCGAGCTTGGCCCGGACGGGACTGGACTTGTCAGGATGGGTCGGTGAAAAGGGCGGTCCTCCCATTGGCAGCGGCGGCAGGAGCCGTCGGGGTGGCGCGCTCTCTTCCCGCCCTCGCGCCGCTGATCCCGCAGCTCGCCAAGTCACTCGACATCCCCCTGTCACTGCCCGGCGGCGGCCAGGAGGTGGCAATCACGTTCGACGACGGACCTCACCCGGAGGGAACCCCGGCCGTGCTCGACCTGCTCGCCGAGCGCGGGATGGTCGCAACCTTCTTCCTCGTCGGCGAGAGGGTGCGGGCCGAGCCTGCGCTGGCCGCGGAGATCGCAGCGCGCGGCCACCGGATCGCGCTCCACTGCGACCTGCACCGCAACGCCCTGCGGCTCACGGCGGCCCGGGTCCGCGACGACCTCGCCCGAGCCCGCGAGACGATCGCCACGGCGACCGGCGTCGAGTGCGACATCCAGCGTGCGCCGCTCGGCATTTACACCCGCCCGTTCCTCGCCGAGGTAAGGGCAGCGGGCCTGCAGCCGTGGCTCTGGTCGCAGTGGGGGCGCGACTGGAGAGCGCGGGCGACCGCCGAGTCGATCGTCGCCGACTCGACTTCAACGCTCAAGGCGGGCGACGTGGTGCTGCTCCATGACGGCGACAACTACTCGGCCGCCGGATCCCATAGGCGGACAGTCGCGGCTCTGCCGGCGATCCTCGACGCCGTCGAAATGCGTAGTCTTAGCACGGTCGCAATCCCCTGACCGGGCGGCTGCGCCAGCGCCCGCTGCTGCGACCCTCGCCCTCACACCGCCACGGAGAAGACACGAGAATGACTCCCGATTCACCCTCGCCCGGGTCGCCCGACCACACAGCCTTCGCGATCGGTTTCGACCAGCGCGACAGGACCCGGTTCCACGAACTGTGCGAGCAGGTCTTCGACAGCAACCGCTGGTCGGAAGGCCCGGTGATCGAGCAGTTCGAACAGAAGTGGACCGAATGGAACTCGTCCGAAGCGATCGCCACCTCCAGCTGGACGGGAGGCGCGATGGCCGCTCTCGAATGGGTCGGGGTCAAGGACGAGGTCGTCCTCTGCCCGTCGAATACCTTCATGGCGACCCCGCTGTCGGTCGTCAACGCAGGCGGCAAGGTCGAATTCGTCGACTGCAACCGCGAGGACCTCTGCATGTCGTTCGAGGACTTCGAGCGCAAGGCCGAAGAGCACAAGCCGAAGGCGGCATGGCTCGTCCACATCGGCGGCCACATCGCCTTCGACAGCGAGAAGATCGCCGAATACTGCAAGGCCAACGGGATCGTCCTGCTTGAGGACTGCGCCCACGCCCACGGAGCCGATTGGAACGGCAAGCGCCCAGGCACCTGGGGCGATGCCGGCGTCTACAGCCTCTACGCGACCAAGACCGTCTCGACCGGAGAGGGCGGCGTGCTGGTGACCGGCAACCCGGAGTTGGCCGAGTTCGCGAAGTCGTTCCGCAACTACGGCAAGCCGGACTACGGAGTCTCGGGCCTCAACTACCGGATGAGCGAATTCACAGCGGCCCTTGGCCTCGTGCAGATCGAACGGCTCGACGAGATCATCGCCTGGAAGAACAAGGTCGCCCGGGCGCTGATGGACCCGCAGTTCGAGGGGTCCAAGCTGCAGCTGCCCGAGGGCATGACCAGCGGCCTCTACAAGTACATCGTCTTCGAGATGCTCGAGAAGTCGACCGGCCGCGTCTACGATGAGCCGTGCCACCGGATCATGGGGCACACCCACGTCGACCTGCCGAACAGCGACTGGGTCGCACAGAACCATTCCTGCCCGCCGATCTACTACGCGGGCCCCGAACTCCCGGAGGGTGTCCAATGAAGGTCCTCGTAACAGGTGGCAGCGGATTCATCGCCTCTCACGTCGTCGACAAGCTCGCCGAAGCAGGCCACGAGCCGCTCAACTACGACTTGCGCCCCTCGCCGTGGCGTGACGACGTCGAGTTCGCCGAAGGGTCGATCACCGACGTCGACACTCTCGAGCGGGCAATGCTCGGCTGCGAAGCCGTGATGCACCTCGCCGCCGCAGCTGACGTCAACGAGGTCAACGCCGACCCGCTCTGGGCCGAGGATCTCAACGCCCGCGGTACCGCCTGCGTGCTCGAGGCCGCAAGGCGCGCCGGCGTCAAGCGGGTCGTGTACTCGTCGACGATCTGGGTCTACCAGGACAACGATGAGATGGAGATCGACGAGGACGTCAACCCCGCCCTGCCGTCGCACCTCTACACCGCCGGCAAGCTCGCCGGCGAGGCCTACTGCACCTCCTACAAGGCGCTCTACGACCTCGACCACACGATCCTGCGGTTCGGGATCCCCTACGGCCCGCGAGCGCGCGAAGCGACCGTCCTCGCGCTGTTCGTCAAGAAGGCCTTGGCGGGCGAGCCGATCACCCTGGCCGGTGGAGGCACCCAGACCCGCCGCTTCGTCTACGTCGAGGACATCGCCGACGGCTGCGTCGCTGCGCTCGCGCCGGAGGCGGCCAACCGCGTCTACAACCTCGTCGGCAGCGAGGAGACCTCGATCCGCGAGGTGGCCGAGAAGGTCCAGGAGCTGCTCGGCGAAGCCGAGATCGTGATCACCGAGGGCCGTGCGGGCGACTTCGCCGGAGCGGTCATCAGCGGCGAGCGAGCCGAGCGCGAGCTCGGCTGGACGGCGAAGACCGACTTCGCCGAAGGGGCGCGCCGCTACGTCGAGTGGCACCGCTCCCGCAGCGAGACAACCGCCTGACCGCTATCGCACTACAGACCCGCCGGTGATGCGGGCCAAGCGGGCAGTCCGGCACACCGCTCCGGGCAGCCCGTCGGGCGTTCCCGGCCGCGGCAACCTGCGGCCGTCGGGTTGCGGCCACACGCTGACCTACACTCGGCAGCGATGACGGCTGAGCCACGCAAGGTGCTGATCCTCTCCGCGGACATCGGCGAGGGGCACGACGCTCCCGCCCGCGCGATCCAGCGTGAGTTCCAGGAGATCGAGCCCGATGCCAAGGTCTCGATCGCCAACGGCCTGACCGCGATGGGCGGCGTCCTGACGAGCGTTGTGCGCGACGGCTCGGAGGTGACCTTCACCTGGTTCCCATGGCTGTTCGAGATCCAGTACCGGCTGATCATGAAGTTCCCACCGACCCGCTGGATCGGCCAGAAGCTGCTGACGAGGCTCGGTGCGCGGCCGTTGATGCGGATCGTCAACGCCCACAACCCCGACCTGATCATCTCGACCTACCCGGGAGTGACGGTCGTGCTCGGCGAGATGCGGCTCAAGGGCAAGCTGAAGGTGCCGACGATCGCCAGCATCACCGACCTTGCCGGCCTTCACCACTGGGCCCACAGGGGGATCGACCTGCACACCGTGACACACCGTGAATCGACCGAGACGGTCGAACGGATCGCGGGCGAAGGTTCGGTTCGCTGGGCGATGCCACCGACCAGTCCCGTCTTCCTCGACCCTCCCAGCCGCGAACAGGCGCGGCACGACCTCGGGCTGCCGACCGAAGGCGAGGTGATCGTCGTCTCCGGTGGTGGATGGGGAGTCGGCGACGTGGCCGGCGGGATCGAATCTGCGCTCGCCCGCCCGGGGGCAAGGGTGATTGCCCTCTGCGGGCGAAACGAGGTTGTCAAGCAGGCCCTGGAGGAGCGGTTCCCCGGCGACGACCGCCTGACTGTGATGGGCTTCACCGATCGGATGGCAACCGTCCTCTCCGCAGGGGACGTGTTGATCCACGCAACCGGGGGTCTCACCGCCCTCGAGGCGATGATCTGCGGAACGCAGGTGATCTCCTACGGGTTCGGGGTCGGGCATGTCCGCGAAAACAACCGTGAGTACGTCAGGCTCGGCCTCGCCCAGGTCGTCAAGCGCAAGGAGGACCTGCCGGCGGCGATCGACAGGGCACTCGAGGAGCCGATCCCCCGCGACCCGCGCTACGCCCAACTGCCCTCGACCGCTGAGCTCTCGCAACAGATGCACCGTTGGGTGGAGCCCGTTCCCGCCTGGAGGCTCACGGCCCAGAGGGCGGTCGGCGGGCTGGCAGTCGCCGCGCTCCTCGTCTGGGTCGTCCTCGGCAGCGGCTTCGGCTTCAACGCTTTCGACGGGCCGCTGCGGCTCAAGGCGGCCGACGCCCTGCCGACCAGCGAGCCGGTCGTCGGCGTGATCGTCAACGCACCCCAGAGTCAGGTGGCTGCAGTTGCAGCGGCCGCGAAGGACCGCGGCTTGGCAGTCTCGATCGCTGTGACTCAGCCGCCCGGGACCGCGACGGTCCAGTCGATCAGGGCTGCGGGCTCCGAGCCGATCCCGCAGTTGGGCAAGTCGGGGGCCGTGCGCTGGATCGCGACCAAGCGGCGCTTGGCGCGGATGATGCGCGAGCTCGGGCTCGTCAAACCGTTCCCCTACGAACCACCGCCCACGGGCTTCTCGATCGGTGAGTACGAGGCGGCGAAGTCGGTCGGCGGACGCCCGGTCAAGGGTCACGTCGAGATCGACAGCCGGTCTGTGATCGGCGAGCTCGGCCGGGGCGAGATCGTCGTCGTCAACCTCGATGGCAGCGTCCGGTCACTGCGTGCGCTCGACTCCCTCAGAAGCGCCCTCGCCCTGCAGTCACTGGCTTCGGTGCCGGTGTCGGCTCTCGTCAGGGAGTAAGGACCGGCCGGCCCGGTGGCGACAGGTAGGCTCCGCCACTATGAGCAACCGGGTGCGCGTCTCGATCGGCGCCGACAAGCAGGACCTCGCGATCGTCGGCGGCGCAGTTGCGCAGTTCGCGGCACGCAGGGGTCTCGCCGAGGACGAGTCCCGGACCCTGCTGGCGAGCGTCGAAGGCACCTGCTCGTGGCTGATCGACCACGCCTATCCGGACAACGCCCTCGGTGAGGTGACCGTCCAGCTCGAGCTCGCTTCCGGCGCGGTCAGGGTCGTGATCGAGGATTGGGGAGAGCCGCTCCGCGCCTTTGGCGGCGGAATCGGCCCCGTGCCGGAGGCTCTCGCGAACGTGACTCTCGGAGCTCATGACCTGAGGCTCGTCAACCTTGGCCGCGACGGCAAGCGCACCTCGTTCGCCGTCCCCGCCGAGGCCGTCGAGCCCACGCCGCTCGCGAGCTTCGGGGAGGTCAAGCGCGAGGCGGACTCCGCTCTCCACACGGCTGACGAACTGGTCGTCCGGGCATCGACACCCGACGACGCCGACGAGATCGGCAGGCTGCTGTTCTCCAACTACGGCCTCGGCTACGGGCATCCCGAGTTCTACCTGCCGAGGTGGGTTGCGTGGCAGATCGAAACCGGCTCGCTGGATTCGAGCGTCGCCCTGATCGCCGATGAGATCGTCGGACACCACGCGCTGATGGTGTCCGAGGGCGAGCGGATGGGCGAGACGGGCGTCGCGGTCGTCCACCCCGGCTACCGAGGTCTCGGGATCCTCGGGAAGATGCAGCAGCGCACCCTTGGGCGAGCGAACGACAGGTCGCTCGACGGCGTCTTTGCGCGCGCGGTCACCACCCATCCGTACAGCCAGCGGGCCGAACTCAAGCGCGGCTACCGCGAGACGGCGTTGCTGCTCGGCAGCGTCCCCGTCGGCCCCAACGCCGAGTCGAAGCTGCGCGGCGCCTCGCTGATCACGGTCCTGCCGCTCGGAGACCCGAGCCGCGAGGTGACCCTGCCCGAACGCTATTCCGAATGGCTGGCAGCGATCTTCGAGCGGAACGGGATGAACGCAGCCCAGCCTGTCGGTACTCCCAACGAGTCGGCCGAGTGGCCATCGGTGAGGATTGCCGAAGACGAACACCGTTCAACGACGACGATCACCGTCCACAGCTTCGAAGGCCACGGACGTGAGCAACTGCTGAGCGCCATCCGTGGTTCGATCCATCGCCACGACGACCTCACGATCTGCGACCTTGACCTCCGCCTCCTCTCCTCGGATGAGCTCGACGCTGCGATCGAGCTGCTGCGCAGCCACGACTTCTTCTTCTCGGGGCTGATGCCGTTCGGCTTCGGCGGTCACGACCGCCTGCGGATGCAGGCGCTGCTGACCGACGACGTGCTGTTCGACGGGATCGTGCTCGAGTCCGACTTCGCCAAGGAGCTTCGCGGCTGGGTCATCGAGGACTACGAGTCGGTCACCCACGGCTGAGCGACGACCGACGGAGATCAGTCGCGTCGGGTCCCGGAGGACGTCCGCTCGGCCAGGCGGCCATTGTCCGTCGACCCGGACGCTAGTGGCGGAAGTGCCGCCGACCGGTCATGACCAGCACGACTCCGGCCTCGTCGCAAGCGGCGATGACTTCGTCGTCGCGGATGCTTCCCCCGGGCTGGATCACGCAGCTGGCTCCCGCATCGATTGCTTCCTTCGGCCCGTCGGCGAACGGGAAGAAGGCATCGCTCGCCACAGCTGAGCCCTCGAGGCTCTCGGGGGCCTTGCTGACGGCGATCTTGGCGCTGTCGACCCGGCTCATCTGGCCGGCCCCGATCGCGAGGGTCCGGCCCTCCTTGGCGAAGACGATCGCGTTGCTCTTGACGTGGCGGGCGACGACCCATGCGAAGAGCATGTTCTCCCACTCCTGCTCGGTCGGTTGGCGCTTGGAGACGACCTCCATCGCCGAGCGATCGTCGGGGATCAGGTCGCGGTCCTGCATCACCAGGCCGCCGAGCACTTCGCGGCGCTCCGGGGCGGGCTGGCCACCGCCGGGGTTGGAATCGGTGAGGATGCGGATGTTCGGCTTGACCGACATCACCTCGATCGCCTCGTCCGTGTAGCCCGGCGCGGCGAGCACTTCGACGAACTGGTCCATCAACGCCGCCGCGAGCTCGGCATCGACCTCGCGGTTGAATCCGATCACGCCTCCGAACGCCGAGACCGGGTCGCAGGCGAAAGCCGAGCGATACGCGTCGAGGGCGGTCTCGCCGACCGCCACCCCGCACGGGTTGTTGTGCTTGACGATCACGCAGGCCGGCTCGCTGAAGTCGTCGACTATCCGACGGACGGCGTCGAGGTCGAGCAGGTTGTTGTACGAGAGATCCTTGCCCGAGAGCTTGGAGAAGCGGCCGAGCAGATCGTCCGTCGCGCCCGTCACCGCGTAGTAGGCGGCCCTCTGGTGGGGGTTCTCGCCGTAGGAGAGGTCGAGCCGCTTCTCGAACGTGCGGACCATCCGCTCGGGGTGCCCGGAGTCCTCGGCGCTCCCGTTGGCGGCCGGCCCGGCGAACCATGAGGCGATTGCCGAGTCGTAGGCGGCCGTGCGGGCGAAGGCCTCACCGGCCAGGCCCTGCCGCTGCTCGAGCGGAATCCGCCCGTCGTTGGCGCGAAGCGCCTCGAGCACCGCGGGGTACGAGCCAGGGTTGACGACCGGGGCGACGAAGGCGTGGTTCTTTGCCGAGGCGCGGATCATCGTCGGCCCACCGATGTCGATGTTCTCGATCACCTCGGCGAACGAGACTCCGGACCGGCTCGACACCTCCTCGAACGGGTAGAGGTTCACACAGACGAGGTCGATCCACTGCACCTCGTGCTCGGTCGCTGCGGCCATGTGGGCAGGGTCGTCGCGACGGGCGAGGAGGGCGGCATGGAGCAGCGGGTGGAGGGTCTTCACCCGTCCGTCCATGATCTCCGGGAACCCCGTCAGCTCGGATACGGAGCGCACTTCGATCCCGGACTCGCGCAGCGCCTTGGCAGTCCCGCCGGTCGAGACGATCTCGATACCGAGCTCGTCGAGTCCCTTGGCGAATTCCTCGAGGCCCGTCTTGTCGGACACCGACAGCAACGCGCGACGGACCACGACCTCGCCGGGCTGGACAGTCTCGTTGCCGTTTCCCTCGTTCACTCGCCGAAACCTATGTAACCGGCCCGACGGCTGAGGGCGAGGACCGCCTCGGGCAGCAGGCGGTGCTCGACCGGGCGCAGCAGCTCGGCGGCTTCGGCCGCGGTGATTCCCGGCGGCAGGTCGACTCCCTCCTGGACGAGGACCCGGCCGGTGTCGACCCCGGCATCGACGAGATGGACAGTCACCCCGGTGCGAGTCACGCCGGCGGCCACGGCCTGGCCGACTGCGTCGATCCCGGGGAACTCGGGCAGAAGCGAAGGATGGACGTTCACGACCCTGTTGGGGAATCGGTCGAGCAGCGTCCCGGTCAGCAGTTCCATCCAGCCTGCCGTGACGACCAGGCCTACGTCGCGTTCGGCCAACCAGCCGGCGAGCGTGCCGTCTCGCTCTTCGCGGCTCGGGTGATCGGCTTTCGCGAACACCGCCGATTCGACCCCGGCGGCAGCCGATCGCTCGAGCGCCGCGATCCCGGGCTTGGAGGCTGCGACGGCGACTATCCGGCAGCCGTCGGTCCCATGCACCCGCTCGAGCAGGGCGCCGAGGTTGGTCCCCTCGCCGGAAACCAGGACGCCGATCCGCCTCGGGTCGAGAGCCACGATCAGCTCCTCCCCACGACCGTGCCGGCGGCGGCAAATCCCCGGCTCCCGGTCACGGAAGCTTCACTTTCGGGTACTGGCCGCCTGTCGAGACGAGGTCACCCCGTTCGAGCATCGAATCAATTACGGCCAGGACCGGGTCCTTGCCAAATCGCTCGAAGGCCGCGTAGTGGGGAAGCGAATCCTGACCGCTGCCGACGAGGGCCTTGCTGCGGCTGCCGCGGAGCACCTCGACGAGCCTCGTCCTGCCGACCTGGGGCTTCGCATCGCGGACCGTCTCGACGATCGCCGCCTCGAGCGCCTCGAGTTCCTCGGCCGAGAGCGAAGCGCGCGAAGCCGCACGGGCCTCCCCGGACTTGCGCTCCTTGGGTTTCCGGCCTGCGACGCCCGGCTTGCCGACCGGCACGAGCGACGGGTCACAGCGATCACAGCAGGCCCCGATCGAAGCCGGCTCGCGGGTGTCACCGAAGTACTTCAGCAGGGCGCCACGGCGACAGTCCTCGGAGTCGACGAACCCCCACACCTCGCGGTAGCGCTGCCAGCGCAGCTGTTCCGCAGTGCGGGCTGCCGCCCGGGCCTTGGCCATCGCGACGCCGTCGAGCTCGCCGGCGAGCCGGGCGGCGATCTCCCCGGGCGGGGCGGGTACGGGAGCGAGCACCTCGGCGAATGCGAGATGCCCGATGGCGGCAGTCGCCCGTTCAGCCCCGCCGCCGCAAGCGGCGGCTACGTCGCGCGAGGCAACCCTGGCGATCCCGTCCTCGCCAACCGAGCGGGCCAGCAGGTCGACGACCGCCTTCAGCTGCGAGTCCTCGACCGTGGCCGACTTGATGAAGTGGACGTGAAGGCTGCGATCGCGCGGCTCGGCGAGCAGCAGCGCCTTCGAGGCGAGGCCGTCGCGGCCGGCTCGGCCCGCCTCCTGGTAGACGGCCTCGAGCGATCCAGGCACTGCCACGTGGACGACGGTGCGGACATCCGGCTTGTCGACTCCCATCCCGAAGGCGTTGGTCGCAACGACGATCTCGGTCTCGTCATCCATGAAGCGCCCCTGGATCGCGCCGCGGTCATCGCGAGCCAAACCAGCGTGGTAGCCCTCCGCGCGGACCCCGAGCTTGCTGGAAAGAAGCGGGGCGAGGGCATCCGTCTGCTTGCGGGTGCCCGCGTAGACGATCGCCGGTCGCGAGGCCGGGTCGGAGAGAGCCTCGATCAGCCGTGACTCCTCGTCTGCCGAACCCTCGCAGGTGACGACGGCGAAGGAGATGTTCGGCCTGTCGAAGCCTGTCCCGACCATCGCCGGCGAGTCGAGGCCGAGCCTGACCGCGATGTCCTTGGCGACCCGTGGCGTGGCGGTGGCGGTGAAGGCCGAGATGCTCGTCGCTCCGAGGCGCCTGGCCGCCTCCCCGAGGCGGAAGTACTCGGGCCTGAAGTCGTGCCCCCACGACGAGACGCAATGAGCCTCGTCGACGACGACCCGCTCGAGTTGCGCGGACTGGATCGCCTTCGCCGTGCGGACGTTGGCAAGCCGCTCGGGAGCGAGGTAGAGGAGCCTCAGTCGGCCGCTTGCGGCATCGTCGAGCGAGCGGTCGTTGTCCTCGGGGTCACGCAGGCCGTGGACGGCCGCGACCTCGCCCGGAGCGACCCGCTCGAGCGAGCGGATCTGGTCCTCCATCAGCGCAACGAGCGGGCTGATCACCAGCGTCAGGCCGCCTGCTGCCAGGGCGGGGAGCTGGTAACAGAGCGACTTCCCTGCGCCGGTCGGCATCACGCCGAGGACGTCGCGGCCCGAGAGGGCGGCCTCGACCGCCTCCCTCTGGCCGGGCCGAAACCCGCTGTGGCCGAAGCGGCCGAGCAGCTCGAGCGTGTGGCCGTCGAGTTCGCTCACGCGGGAACTGTCGAGTCCCCTGCGACAACCGACGAGGCGTCACCCTGAGCGCTCGGGGCGCCGCCCTCGAGCGAGAACTTCCCTGTTCCGTTGCCGGTCCCGTCCGGGTAATCGCCGGTGAAGCACGCATCGCAATGCGTCGCGCGTTCCCCACCGACGGCCTCGTACACGCCCT
>JBAXRO010000021.1:0-30945 GCA_037131165.1 Actinomycetes bacterium
AACCCACCCGCCTACCACGTCTATTCGGCCGCGCTCCTCAGCATGCTTGAGGAGGTAGCTCCGGACCTAGTGGGCCCCTCGGCCCGGAAGGTGATTGAGGAGCAGGGGCAGTACTTGCGCGCCTTGGTCGCTCCGGATGGCGACGTGGCGCTCGCAGGTCGGAGCCAGCTGCAGTCATGGACACTCGCCGCGGTGGCCGTCGTCGCCGCCTCTCGCATGACTGGGCCTGAGGCTCCCGAGTGGCGCGAACTCGGCAACCGGTCACTGGCTCGACTCTCGGGTCGCGAGTACCGCGACCGCACAGGGGTTTTCGCCATCACTCCATCGGCGCGAGGACAGACCTTGTCGGGGATCGATTCCTATGCCTTCCCCGTCACCTACAACGGCTTGAGCCTTATGTTCCTCGAGCAGGCTGCCCGGGGTTGGCGAGATTCCGTCCAGTCCGCAGACGGAGTGGCAGCGGACGCGGACGGGTTCTGGGCCGACCTTGAAGGATCGCGGCTCATTGCCGCACGTGCAGGGACTGTCTGGTGGCAGTGGCTGGCGGCCCCCGGGTCATCGGATGTCCGGGATGGATCCGGGTTGGTTCAGGTCAAGGTCGGCGGCTCCGAGGGTTGGCGCGACCTGCTCGAGGCACGCCCGCTCGGCACTTCCGCCGGGGAGGCCGGTCCAACCCTGATCCGAGGTCGCAAGTCCCTGCCGTTCCGGGCGACGTCCGTACGGGCCGACGGGGATGCCCTCGTCCTCAACGGCAGCTGGACCAGTGCCGGGTCGACTCCGGTAGCCGGGTCGATCCGAGTCGCAGCCGACACGGATCGCGGTTCGATCGTGCTGCGCTGGACGGCTCGGGCCGGAGTGGTGTTCAGCGGGTGTGTACCCCTCTCGGCCGGCGTCGCCCGGGCCAACGTGCTGCGGTCAGGTCGGACCACCGTTTCGGTTGGCGCCGGCGTTCGTTTCTCCGCCGGGCGAAGCGCACCTTCGGCCAGCTCGGCGAGGACCAAGATGCACTGCTGGCGGGGCCCTACCCCCGCTTCGGGAGTGAACACGCTCACCATTGGCGGCGGCTGACCGGTAGGTATCGCCGCGAGACCATCTACGGCTCATCGGCCCCTTTCAGGCCGAGAAGGAGAATCAAGCTCCTGACCCTCGTCTCGTTCGGGTAACGGAACTTCATTTCCAGCATCCGCTCCTTCGGGATCCGGCTCGCAGAGCCGCCGCCCGCTCCCAAGATCCTCGCTCGAACTGGTTGCTTGCAGCGGACTGCAGGTGAATTGGCGTCGCGTGGCGGTGCTGGCCCCCTCCGCCGTGCGCAGGGCTTGAGGACCCGGTCCGCCCACTCAGAGCCAGGCCGGGTCCACCTCGAGCGAGGTCCGGTCGCCGCTCTCGAGCAGGTCGAGCTGTGGGCCGGTGCGCGGAAGCGCGCAGCGGAAGAAGTAACGGGCCGCGGCTCGCTTGCCGTCGTAGAACTCGCCCTCCTTGCCCTCCGCTGCCAGCAGTTGCTCGAGCCACACCCAGGCGATCACGATGTCGCCGGTCGCCTCGAGGTAGGCGGTGGCGTTCGCAAGGGCCTGTTCGGCTCCGTCCGCTCCGTTGGCCCAGAGCGCGCCGGTCACCGCGAGCAGCCGTTGGAGTGAGGCCTCCAGGGTCGCTCCGTGTTCGGCTGCCTCGCCGCCCGCGGCCTTGGCCCGCTCGATCGTCCCGGTCAGCTCGCCGACGAGCAGGCCGAGCGCGGCGCCGCCCTCCATCGTCACCTTGCGTCCGAGCAGGTCGAGCGCCTGAATCCCGTGCGTGCCCTCATGGATCGGGTTGAGCCGGTTGTCGCGGTAGTGCTGTTCGACCTCGTAGTCACGGGCGTAGCCGTAGCCGCCGTGGACCTGGATCGCAAGCGAGTTCGCCTCGGCGCACCACTGCGACGGCCAACTCTTGGCGATCGGAGTCAGCAGGTCGAGCAGGAGGCCAGCCTTGCGGCGCTCCTCCTCGTCTTCGAGGCTGCGCTGGTCGTCGTCGAGCTTCGCGCAGTAGAGCAGCAGGGCGAGAGCGCCCTCGACGTAACTCTTCTGGGCGAGCAGCATCCGGCGGACGTCCGGGTGCTCGATGATCGGGACCTGCGGGACTGCCGGGTCCTTGCCGGTCACGGGGCGGCCCTGCGGGCGCTCCTTCGCGTACTTCAGCGACTTCAGGTACCCGGCGTAGCCGAGCGAAGTCGCACCGAGGCCGACTCCGATCCGGGCCTCGTTCATCATGTGGAACATGTAGGCGAGGCCACGGTGTTCCTCGCCGACGAGCCAGCCGATCGCTCCGGCTTCGCCTCCCGGCTTGTGCTCGCCGTCGCCGAAGGCCATGACCGTGTTGACGGTCCCGCGGAAGCCCATCTTGTGGTTGAGGCCGGCCAGGGCCACGTCGTTGGGCCCACCGACCGCGCCGTCTTCACCGACGAAGTAGCGCGGCACGATGAAGAGGCTGATGCCCTTGACCCCGGGAGGTCCGCCGGGGATCTTCGCGAGCACGAGGTGGACGATGTTCTCGGCCAGTTCGTGCTCACCGCCGGAGATCCACATCTTCGATCCGAAGATCCGGTAGGTGCCGTCGGCCTGCGGTTCCGCTCGGGTCGTGACGTCCGTCAGGGACGAGCCCGCCTGGGTCTCTGAGAGGCACATCGTCCCGTAGAAGCGACCCTCGACCATCGGTGTCGCCCAGCGCTCGATCTGTTCGTCGGAGCCGTTGGCGACGATCAGGTTCGCTGCCCCGATCGTCAGCATCGCGTAGACGGCGGAGGACGTGTTCGCGGCGTGGAAGTAGGAGAAGCCGGCGTTGCCGACCACGCTCGGGAGGTCCATGCCGCCGACGCTCTCGGGCATCGCGGCTCCGGCAAGGCCGGCCTCGAAGAATGCGTCCAGCGCAGGGCCGATGGCGTCGATCAGCTCAACCTTGCCGTCCGGGCCAACGTGCGGCTCGTTCTCGTCGGCCTCCCGGTTGTGCGGAGCGAACAGGTCCGTCGCGATCCGCTGCGAGAGGTCGATCACGTCGTCGAAGACGTCGCGGGACTGGCCGGCGTAGCGGGGACGCTCGAGCATCTTCTCCACATCGAGCCACTCGTAGAGCAGGAACGAGATGTCGCGGCGGTCGATCAGGGTCGAGGATGTCGATGGGGAGGAGGTACTCATTCGCTGGATTCCTTCCGGAGGTTGGCTGCGCGGCTTGCTGGAATCGGAATGATGACGGCGCAGGGGGCGCGGGGCGCTGCGATCGGGAACCGGTCGGTCAGCCAGTCCACGCCCTGCCGGCACCGAGTCGGCCCGGTGTCCCGATTGGGCAGCCTGTAGCCTCGCCCAACCAACCGAGACCCAAGGGAGCAGAAGCTTGTTTAAGACACGATTCACCGAAACTTTCGGCTTCGACCATCCGATCGTGCTCGGGGGAATGCAGGCCATCGGTACCGCAGAGTTGATCGCGGCCACGGCCAACACCGGCTGCCTCGCCTTCCTCTCCGCCCTGACCCAGCCCACCCCTGAGGCGCTCGAGAAGGAAATTGCCCGCACCCGTGAGCTGACCGACAAGCCCTTCGGCATCAACCTCACGATCCTGCCCGCGATCACCCCTCCGCCCTACGCCGAGTACCGCCAGGTGATCTGCGAGTCCGGGGTGCCGGTGGTCGAGACGGCCGGCATGAACCCGGCCGAGCACGTCCCGTTCTTCAAGGAGGCGGGGATCAAGATCCTCCACAAGTGCACCAGCGTGCGCCACGGGCTCAAGGCCCAGACCCTCGGAGTCGATGGCCTCTCGATCGACGGCTTCGAGTGCGCCGGTCACCCGGGTGAGGACGACGTCCCCGGCCTCGTCCTGATCCCGGCGGCAGCCGACAAGATCGAGATCCCGATGATCGCTTCCGGCGGTATCGCCGACGCACGCGGCCTGGTCGCGGCACTCGCCTTGGGGGCGGACGGGGTCAACATGGGGACCCGCTTCCTGTGCACGGCGGAAGCGCCGGCCGACCTCGCCGTCAAGCAGTTCATGGTTCAGGCAGACGAGCGCAGCACGCAGCTGATGTTCCGCACCCTGCACAACACCGCACGGGTCGTCAGGAACAAGGTCACCGAGGAGGTCGTCGAGATCGAGAAGCGCGGCGGCGGATTCGACGAGATCGCCCCGCTCGTCTCCGGTGCACGGGGACGCAAGGTTTACGAGACGGGCGACCTCGACGCGGGCGTCTGGTCCGCCGGCCTGTCGCTCGGGCTGATCGACGACATCCCGACAGTCGCCGAGCTGGTCGAGCGGATCCTGCTCGAGGCCGAGCAGATCATCCAGGGGCGGCTCGAAGGGACCCTCGCAGGCGCGTGAGGCTCTGGTTGCTGCCAGCTTCAGTCTCTTGAGAGAAGCGCTGACCTCCTGAGCAACCGCTGCTCTTGATCGGCGGTTACGCTCAGATCCGATGGGGCGGGATTCACGGCGCCGACGTTCGCGACGGGAGTCTCGCCTGCCGATCCCCTGTCGCCCGGCGATCACTGATCGAGTAGATCGTCCACGGTGATGCGGAACCGATCCTGTTCACGCTGAACCGTTCGGGCAGGGGCGAAATCCGGCCGGTCAGCCCGGCTGGTGCGATGAAAATGACGGCAGGTGCTGAGATCTGGTCGTTGGGATGCCGCTTCCAAACGGTGGTCACCTTCCGCAGTGGCACGCCGAGCCGCCAGGCGAGCTCCGTCATCAGCGGCGTGTTGGCCATCACGGTCGGCCCGGACAGTGAGCCCAGGCGCTTCCTGCCTCCCGCCTCTCTGATCGCGTGGTCAAGCGCTTGTCCCGCTTTCACTTGGTTCGAAGCCATCCTCACCGTCTCGCGGAATTGGCTCGCTGCGCCCCAAGACAGGATCACGCAGACCAACAGGGTTCCCGTCGCCAGGCGCAACTGCGGTCGGAGCGTGGTGTGGAGGACGCGCGCGACGCCCCACGCCGCGCAGACCATCAACAGGGCAGCTCCGGGAATCAGATAGCGAGCGCCGATCGGGTAGCCCGCCAGTCCCTTGCCGATGATCAATGCGACCCAGATCACCCCCGTCGCCAGCATCAGCCCGATGGCCCGGTTTCGTTCCCGGATCGCCAACGCGCTCGCGATGGCGGCTCCGATCACGGTGAGGGGACCGAGGTCGTCGATCAGGTGGTCGATCGCCTCACCGGGGGTGCGGCCTCGCCCTCCGGCTGCGTGGTTGAGTGATCGCATGGGGTCTCCCGAGGCGACCCAGTCGATCCCGACCCAGATCACCACCGGGGCGAAGGCCAGGGTGACGGCGGCCTTCCACCCGACACGGCCAGTCGCTGCCGCCCACGCCGCCACCAACAACAGGATCGGCCACTCCTCCGACCTCAGCAACCCGGCTGCTGAGAGAGCGATCAGGGCCCAGCCGGCACGGCCGTCCAGCAGGCACAGGACCGCCACGAGGCTCAACAGGATGAAGACGGGCTCCGAATACCCCTGCACGGCAGTGGTGAAGAACCCCGGCAGGGCGAGAAGCCCGACTGCGGCGATGGCGCCAGCGGCTGGGCCGCCAAGGCGCAGCCCGATCCGCCAGCCGATCCACCCCGTGAGCAGGTACGAGGTCCTGACGAGGGACATCCACGCGATCGGCCCGAGATCGCCGAACGGCGCGAGGGGTGCTGTGAGGATCACGGGGAGCGGCTTCATGACCGGGCCTCCGCTCTCGTCGAGCGCGAATGAAGCCAACTCCCGCGCCCAGACCATCCATGCCCATGAGTCGTAGGTGAGCGACGGTAAGGCGATCGCCGAGAGGATGCCGAGGATCAGGGCCACAGCGACCACCAGCCTGTCCTGCGCGTGCTGGTTTTCGGTCCCGTCCAGTTGCAGCCGAACGCTCATCGCCCGCCATGTTGACGGACGGCGGGGCAGCGCCCGGGCCGGGTCAGAGAACGTCGCGGCGGCGGAACAGCTCCGCCCCGACAACTGCCAGCAGCAGGCCGGCTGCGGTGAGTGTCATTGCGTGCCCCCAGTCAAAGCCGTCCTGCACGGCAGAGCCGTACCAGCGGAACGCGGAGAGGACGCGAAAAGGCTTGAGGTCGGGCGAGATCTTCCCGACGAGGTCGATCACGTACATCGCGACCAGCGTGCCCCCGGCGATCCCCACGACACTCGCCGACCTGTGAAGAAAACCGGCGAGGAAGACGCCAAACCCGGCGAAGGCGATCGAGATCGGCCAGACGTTGGCGAAGCCGGAGGCGAGTGTCGCCGCCGAGGCGTGAGCGTCGACGGCAGTGGCGGCCGCGAGTGTCATCGCCCACATCAGGAACAGTGATGCGGCCAGCAGCAGCGCGGTGGCGAGCAGCGAACCGGCGACGAGGACCCGTCGTGAGATCGGGAGCGCCAGCAGCGAATCGAGGTGGTGGTTCTCCTCCGCCCAGACGATGCTTCTTGTCGCCACCCTGACGGCGAACCAGGCCATAGCCAGGGGGACGATCAGGCTGAGCATCTCGGCATCGACGTACTGGTCGACATTGCTGAGCGTCGTGATCCCGAAGGCCTTCTTGATCGAGTCCGGATAGCCCTGCATTGCCCGGCCGATCGAGTCGGCGACCGAGGGCCAGATTGCGGCCACCAGGGCGCAGGTGGCGCCGAGGCTGCCGCCCCAGATCAGGGGTGAGGCGCGATGGAAGTGGAGGTCGCTCGCCAGGATCGCCCGGAACGACTCCCAAGTCGACGGCGGTCCGGCCGTCAACACGCCCGTCCTCGAACGCCCACTGGCCTCTGTCGCGCTCATGGTCCAGCCGTCCCGTCGTAATAGAGCAGGAACAGCTCTTCGAGCGATGGCTTCGTGATCTCCAGGTCGGCGACTTGGTGCCTTGCCACCGCGGCGATCACTTCGTCGAGCGGACCGAGCGCGCGAAAGGTGATCTCGTCGCCATCCCGCTCCAGCGAATCCACGCCCTCGATGGCTGCGAACTCGGCCGGGTCGGCCGGTTCCCTCAGTTTCAGAGTCACCTTGCGATAGGCGCGGGCCCGCATCTCATCGACCGACTCGATCGCAGCGAGACGACCGGCTCGGATTATCCCGACCCTGTCACACGCCCGCTCGACCTCGGGCAGGTCATGCGACGAGAGGAAGACGGTCGTTCCCTGCTCGCGCCGCTCCGCGATCAGCTGAAGGAACTCCTCCTGCATCAGCGGGTCGAGCCCGGTTGTCGGCTCGTCGAGGATCAGCAGCTCGGGGTTATGGAAGAGGGCTTGGATGATCCCGATCTTCTGTCGGTTGCCCCTGGAGAGCTGGCGCAGCGGGCGGTTCAGGTCGGCCTTGAAGCGCTCCGCGAGTGACCTTGCCCCGGTGAGGTCGTTCGTTCCCCGCAGGCGGGCGAACAGCCGCAGCAGTTGCTCGCCCGTGAGCCGGTCCTCGTAGGCGAAGTCACCCGGCAGGTTGCCGACCCGGGCTCGGATCTCACGGCTGCAGCGGCGCGTGTCGAGGCCGAAGATCGTGGCGTTGCCACTGGTCGGGTGGAGCAGGTCCAACAGGGTGCGGATCGTCGTCGTCTTCCCCGCGCCGTTCGGGCCGAGGAAGCCGAACACCTCGCCTCGGTCGACGGTGAGGGTGAGGTCCCTGATGCCCGCTCCGCCCCGGTAGAGCTTGGTCAGAGCATCCGTTTCGATCACCGCACTCACCGAACCATCCTACGGTCGCAATCGACCGGTGGTCAGCTCTTCGCGATCGGCCCCGTGGAGCGAGTTCGGAGGCGAGTTCCCCGCTCGAGTTGGCCCGGGGTGCCGCGGTGTAACCCGAGGTGGCACGCAGTAAGGTTGGCGCCATGAAGCGACTTTTCATGCCTCTCGTAGGGGCCATCTTCCTCGTGCCGACCGTCGCCGTCGCGGCGCCGAAGGGCGTCTACCCGAAGTGGACCATCAGCCCGGACTCGCCCGGGGCACAGACCCACACAGGAACGATCAAGTTCGGTGTGAACGGCATCCCGAACGCCACCTACAAGGTCGAAAAGGACAACGACGATGGCCGGAGCGTTCGACTCGAGACCTCCAACGGAGGAGGTGACTGGCTGACGGCGGCAACGCCGTTCGGCAAGATCTTCGGCCCTAGCGGCCCGAGCGATTCGAACCAGTACCTCAGGGTCGCTCAGGATTCCTCGGGGGACGGGAACGTCTCGACCACGACGATCACCTTCCCGTCCGCCGTTCCCGTCGGCCTGGTCGGGATCGCCGTCGGTGACCTCGACGTCGACGAGGTCACCGTGAGCGCGGCCGACTCCGCGTTCCGCCTGAAGTCGGGCAGCGCGATCCAAGGCAGCGCATCGCCGGTTCCCTTCAACTTCTGCAATGTGCCGGATCCCAAGCCCGACAACTGCGGCTCTGACACGGACGTCCCGACCTGGAACCCTGGCCCGTTCGCCGGAATCCTCAGGGGCACCGGTGACGACTCCGACGGGGCCTCCGGCTGGTTCAGGCCGACCTTTGCACTCAGGCAGCTGACGCTCGAGTTCACCGGCAGCGACGGCTACGGTGGCTCGAACCACTCCTACCGCACGTGGCTTGCAGCGCTCTCGAACGACATCTCGGGCAAGGTGACGAGGACGACAGGCCGAGCGTTGCGTGGCGTGCTCGTCAGTCTTCAGGCACCGGGAGGCAAGACCGCGGCCAAGCGGATCCGCACCGACGCCCGGGGTCGCTACTCGTTCCCGAACTGGGCAGCGCGCAGTGGGTACACGGTCAAGATGGCGGTCCCCTCCGGCTACACCGCGTCGGGAGCCACCACCAAGGGCGCTTCGATTGCCGTCAACGACGCGACCGTCGACTTCAAGCTCAAGCCGGCTCCGGCCTACACGGGCTGAGATCGCAGCGGAGAGCCAATGTCGAAGATCAGCAAGAAGAAGTTCGAGGAGGAACTGCACCACCTCCAGACTGAGCTCGTGATCCAGCAGAACTACATCCGTGAGGAGGGCCTGCGGGTCGTCGTGATCTTCGAGGGGCGCGACGCTGCCGGCAAGGGCGGAGTCATCAAGCGGATCAACGAACGGATCAACCCGCGCTGGTGCCGCACCGTCGCATTGGGGACCCCGACCGAGCGCGAGCGCACGCAGTGGTACTTCCAGCGCTACGTCACCCACCTGCCGGCAGCGGGGGAGATGGTCCTGTTCGACCGCAGTTGGTACAACCGCGCCGGAGTCGAGCGGGTGATGGGTTTCTGTACCGACCACGAGTACCAAGACTTCATGCGCTCGTGCCCCGAGTTCGAGCGGATGCTCGTTCGCTCTGGGATCACGGTCATCAAGTACTGGTTCTCGGTCAGCGACGAGGAGCAGGAGCGCCGTTTCCAGACTCGGGCGACCGATCCGATGCGTCGGTGGAAGCTGAGCCCGATGGACCTCAAGTCGCGGGAGATGTGGAGCGCCTACTCACGTGCCAAGGACGAGATGTTCCGCTACACCAACATCGAGGAGGCGCCGTGGTACGTCGTCGACGCCGACGACAAGCGCCGCGCGAGGCTCAACTGCATCAGCCATCTGCTCGAGATGGTCCCCTACAAGGACTTGACGCCCGGGCCGATCGACCTGCCGCCCCGGACCGACGACAGCAGCTACGTGCGCCCGCCCTTCAGCGAGCAGCGCTTCGTGCCCGAGCGGTACTGACTCCAGCGCGGGCCGCGCGGTACACGGACCATTCGCCTGACCTGCCGATCGACTCGAGGGCGATGTTGGTCGGCAACGGGGCGCGCCTGTTGCCCTCACGCGACGGGCTCGCGAGCAGGATTGCTGGCAGTTCGAGGCTGCCGGTCCAGTTCGGACCCCAGATCACCTGGGTGCCGGTGATCGGGACCTCGAGCTGCCAGGCGAGCGCCGTCCGCCGTGACCAATTCATCACTATCGGCTCGCCGACCCCGACGATCGCGTCGCGCCCTCCAGCGAGGTTGACGGCCGCCTTCATCGCCGCCGCGGTCTCCGATCCGCTTCTGAAGCGCGAGATCGAGTCGGCGGCGAAGCTCAAGCCGAAGAGGAGCGAGGCGCCGAAGCCGACCGCGACCGCGCCTGTCGCGGCCTGACGCAGGCGAGTCCGCTCGAGCAGCTCGCACGCCCGGGCGAGGCCCCAACCGGCCGCCACACTCCCAACGACTTCCGCCGGTACAAGGTAGCGGGCGTTGCCGGAGAAGCCGATTTGGATCAGGACCGCGACGAGGACGACCCACGCGGCGCTCGCCCCCAGAAGCATCAGTACGGACCGGTTGCGGTCACGGACCGCCAGAACCACGGCGGCGGCGAGCCCCACCGCCGCCAGTGGTGCGATTCCGTTGAAGAAGGGCAGGAGTACGCCGCCGGCCGCCCGGATGCTCTCGGTGCCGGACGCTCCTCCGAACGGTTCCCCCGAGCCCCACCAGCTCAGGCCAGCCCACACTGCGATCGGCGCCACGAACAGGGCGATAGCGGTCGCCGGTCGCACCCGACCAGAATGGATGCCCCACACGCCAATGGCGAGCGAGAACGCCCACGCCTCCGGCCTCATCAGCCCCGCTGCGGTAATCAGTGCCAGCGCCGGCGTCGGGCGGTTCGAGAGCAGGGCGAGGATCGCGCCCAGCAAAGCCAAGGCAGTGAGCGGCTCCGAGTAGCCGTTGACGGAGGCATCGAAGAGAACGGGGACCAGCAGCGCGCCGGCGGCCGCGAACGCAGCGGCCCGCCGGCCTCCGAGCCTGTCGCCGATCTGCCAGGCAAACACCGGGACCGCCAGCCAGGCCGCGCGGGACAACGCCAACCAGGTGAAGGGCGCCAGCTCCCCGACCGGCCCGAGCGGAGCCATCAGCAACATCGGAAGAGGCTTGATCGTGGAGCCGGTCGTCGTGTCCAGTTCGAGGTGCGCGATCTCTCTCGCCCAGATCATCCATGACCACGCATCGTGACCGAGGCCGGGGAGGAGGGCAGCCGTGATGGCGGCGACCGTGAGGACGGCGAGACCGAGGGTCAGCGCCGTTCGGTGTGAACGGCGCTGAACTCCGGCTGCCCGGACCTTGCTGCTTTCAGCTTGATGCATCGAGATCGAGTCTTACCGTTGACGGCGGCGACTCGGAGGCGAGCCGGGCAAAGAAAAAGGGGCGGACCGTGTGGTCCGCCCCTTGGCGACTCTTCCGTGTTCGGCGGGGTTACTAGTTGGTAGTTGCGCCCGTGATGGCTGTGTAGGCCCAGTCGGTGGTCCTGCCGCGCGTCGTGATCTTGATTCCGAAGCGGTAGCGGTAGGTCGATCCGGCCGTGGTGGGCTTGAACCAGTATCCCGATCCGGCTGCCCCGGTAACCGTCGAGCAGGTTGCCGAGCCACTGGTAAGGCAGCGCTGCCAGACGGTCTCGTAGGTGGAGGTGCCATTGACGTAGCCGTTCCAGACCCCGAAGCTTGGCTTCAGGTAAACGTTCCTCTTCGGGGCACCGCTAGTGAGGCCACTGACGATCGCCGGAGCCACGTTGCGGACCGGTATGGCGACCGGGGTGATCGCCGTGAAGGACTGGATCAGGCCGCTCACGGTGTTGTAGTACACGTTGAGCCTCAGCTGGTAGTTGATGTCGTTGTCGGTCACGCCGTACCAGGCGCCGGTCACAGCCTTGCCGACGATGTTGCTGCAGGAGGAGGCGTCGTTCAGCGTGGTGCAGCGCTGCCACTGGTAGAGGCTCGTCGCGTTACCCGCGGCGTCGAAGAAAGACCAGTTCTGCCCCTTCAGCTGCGCCTTGTTGTCGATGAAGCTCAGGAGGCTTACCGGGTTGTTGTTGGTGTTCTGACTGATCGTCGCAGCCGTGATCGCAGGTCCTGCGTAGTTGTCCTGCGGGGTGTTGTTGTTCTGGCCCGAGGTGCTCGTCAGGTTGATCGAGCTGAAGTTGCCTCCAGTTGCGATGCCGACGCCACCAACCGCGAAGATGGTGCTCACGTCGCCGCCGAGGAAGTTGGGGTTCCAGTTGACGGATGTACCGCTGGTGGTCACAGCTGCGGCCTTGCCGCGTGCCGTGCCGTTCTGCGTGGTGAAGGCTCCAGCGAGGTAGACATTCGATCCGTCGGTGTCAATCGAGTTGACGGCCCCGTCGAAGTTGGGGTTCCAAGACGCGAGTGTTCCGTCCGTGCCGACCGCGGCTGCCCGGTTGCGGGTCGTGGTGCCACCGACCGTCGTGAAGGCGCCGCCGAGGTAGACGGTCGAGCCGCTGACGTTGAGATGGAGCGCGTTGACGGCCCCGTTCAGGTTGGGGTTCCAAGACCCGAGTGTTCCGTTGGTGCCGACTGCGGCTGCCCGGTTGCGGGTCGTGCCACCGACGGTCGTGAAGTCACCGCCGAGGTAGACGTTGCCGCTGGAGAGAGCGATCGCCCGACCGGCCCCGTTCAGGTTCGGGTTCCAGCTCTGAACGGCGCCACTGGAGACGGAGACCGCTGCGGCGTTGTTACGAGAGGCTCCGCCGACCTTGTCGTCGAACGAACCGGTGAAGTAGACGTTGGTTCCATCCGAGTCGATTCCTCTGACAACGGGTGTCACGGAGTCGCGGCTTGAGATCGCGGGGGTCCAGGAGGAGTCGATCGTCCCGCCCGTGCTGACGCGGGCAAGGCTCGTGGCTCTGACGATGGTCGATCCATTGACGAGGTCAGATCCGAGGAGGTTCGCGAACTCGCCACCCAAGTAGACGTTGCCACCGGTGACGTGGAGTGCTCGCACCGCTGCGTCGGGGTTCGGAGCCCAGTTCGGGTCGACGCTGCCGTCGGCGAGGATGTGGGCAGCGTTTATGCGGTCGGTGGTTACGCTACCGACCGTCACCGTGCCGAATTCGCCACCGATGTAGAAACCACCGCTGCCGTCATACGCAAGCGTGTGAATCGGGCCGTCGGCGTTTGCTCCGGATCCTGCGGCGTGCGCGGAAGGAGCGGCGAGCGCGAGCATCGCGACAGCTCCGAGTGCCGCCAGGGCCGCTGTTGCCTTGGAGATGGTCAGGGTGGTGGTCGAGAAACGAATCATGGTCTCCTCTTCAATCGTCGATGAATGGCTTGGCCGAGCTCTGGAACTGGTCAAGCCAGCCACGGAACCTGCTCCTGTAAGTACGTTTCATCGTTAACGATACAGACTTCCCGAGGAAGCGCCAAGTGGGAACCGTCAGGTTGCTGCCGGGTTGCCGCTTACCGGCAGCGGGACTGCCGCAAACGCCCTTACTTCCAAGCGATGAGCTTCAGCAGCGCGGGCGACCCGGTGACCGCCTTCTGGCGCGTGAAGGCGATCGCGGCAGTGCCGTCTCCACCCACCGAGGCGGTGGGGTAGTGGAGGAGATCGGGAACCGATCCCGCTCGTCCCGGGCTGACGATCGTGGAGGTTGCTCCCCTGCCGCCCTTGACGTCGATCCTCACACCCTGAAGGTAGACTTGGGGCGGGAAGGCAGTCCCCTGCACGGCCGACCAGACGACCGTCGTCATCCCCGAAGGAGCCACGGTCATGGTTGGACCGAAGCCCTCGACCAGCGAATCCTTGCCGGCAGGCCCGAAGTCCACCAGGGCACCCGCGCGGTAGGTCGCACTGAATCGCTTGAGGCGCAGCTTGAATTGCCCCGCGCGATTCCTGTAGGTCCAACAGACCGTCGCGGTGCCGGCCGAGTCGACTCCGACCGAAGGGCTTGGCGACGTCGGCTGCGAGGCGACCTCGACGTAGCGTCCCCTTGCGCCGGTCGAATCCAGGCGAACGAGGCGCATCGCGTACGCCGACCCGGTCCACTCGGTCCAGACAATGTTGGAGCGCCCGTTTGGCGCCATGGTGATCACCGGCTCTTCGGCGGCAGGCCGGTCCGGGTTGCTGATGTCGATGATCTCCCCCAGTTCGCCGGTCGGTCCGATCTGGCGGACCTGCATGACCGCGCGCGAGACTCCTTCTCGTCTCCACACCACGTCGGCCGAACCGTTGGGGCGGACCGCGACCCGGGGGTCGAAGTGGGCGCCGTGGTCCGGTGTCAGGTCGAGGGTCTGGCCGGGTAGTCCGGCGGCGTCGATTCGCCTTGCTTCAATCCACGACTTCAGGCTGTCGTCCCGCCGCCAAACGACGGTCGTCACGCCGTTGGCTGAGGAACGGATCTGCAGGTAGCGGATGCGGGAGCCGGCGGCAGCCAATTCGATCGGGGCGCCGACCCTGCCAGTCGGGGTGATCCGGATTGCGCGGACTGTGACTGAGGTGCCGTTCTCGTCGAGTGAGGACCATGCGACCGTGGTGGTCCCGTTGCTCGCAGTGGAGGAGACGGCATCCCGGACGGTCTTGCCGGATTCCGAGACGATCGCGAGCGGCGTCTTCACCTCAATGGCCTTGTTGACCGTCCGGCGTTTCTTGCCGGTGCCCGTCGTGACCCTGACGATCTTCGTGCTCACCCTCAGGCCTCGGATCGCGTAGCCCGTGGGTTCGGCTATTGGACCGAGGTTCTGTACCCATGTGACGGTTCGCGTCCCGTTCGATGCCACACCGACCGAACTCTTCGAGGCATTGACGCTCGAACTGGTCAGGTCAATGACCGTGCTCGGCGCTGCAGCGAGCGCTCCAGCGGGCGCGCACAACAGCACACCGGTGGCTACGGCCGCGAGCACGGCAGACGGCCCGAGCTTGATTGGACGTTTGGGGTCAAGGCTCATGTCTCGGATTCTGACACGGCGGCGGTCAAGAAGTTGCGGTCGGCGGCCCGCCAAACGACTGTCCGATGCGCCCATGCCCCCTCGATGTCGCCTGCCGCACGACGTAGCCTTGCGGCGTGGATGTTCTCGAGGTCTTCGCTGTCGCGATGGTGACGGCCCTGGCGACCGGCCTCGGTGCGCTGCCCGTCGGTTGGATCGGCGCGGGGCGAGTTGCCCGCTTCGGTCCACTGCTGCTCGGCGTCACCGCGGGCGTGATGACCGCCGCCTCGATCGGCCTGCTGGTCGAGCCGTTCGGTGACTCCAGCTACCTGCCGGTTGCGGTCGGCTTCGGCCTCGGGGTGCTGTTCCTCGTCGCGACCCAGCGCATGCTGCTCCACCGGGAGAAGGGACAAGGCGAGGCCGGCAGGCACGCACGCCGGTCCCTGTTGGTCTTCGCCGTGCTCTTCGTCCACAGCTTGCCGGAAGGCTTCGCGCTCGGCTCTTCCTGGGCGGCCGGGGCGGACGGTCTCGGTCTCTTCGTCTTCATCGCGATCACGATCCAGAACATCCCGGAGGGCACCGCGACTGCGATCCCGATGGCCCAGGCGGGCTACTCGAGGGCGAGGCAGTTTTGGGCCGCGGTCGGCACCAGCCTGCCGCAGCCGGTCGGGGCGGTGATGGCCTTCCTGCTCGTCGAGCAGATCCGCGCCCTGCTCCCGTGGTCGCTCGGCTTCGCTGCCGGGGCGATGCTGGCCCTCGTCGCATTCGACCTGCTGCCCGAGGCGCTGGCGGAGCGGGCGAAACGCGGGCAGGTCGCGGTCGGGGTCGCGATGGCGCTCGCCGTCATGGCCCTGACGGCGATGCTGTTGGCCGCCGCCGGGTGATCACGCTGGCGGCAAACTCGTTTCCCGGCACGACCGTCTTTACCGTTTCCAAACCATCGGTTGCGTAGCCTTGGCGAGTGCTCGTTCTCGCTTCAGTTCCGCGGATCCGGCTGACGACGGTCCACCGGCCCGATTCCTTGGCTGATCGGCCACAATCGACTGGATGGGGGATACGCGTCGGATGTCAGGTCGCCGGCCGATGAAGCTGGTCGCTCGCTTCGGCCTCCCACTGGCCATGATCCTGACTCTCGGGGCGCCTGCCGCTGCCAGCGCCGGGATGGCGACCGGGGTCAATGCCGGGCCCTATCTCGATTCGGCCACGGCGAAGGCGATCAACGCGGCGAGTATCTCGCGCGTACGCGCTCCGGTCTTCTGGCGCGACGTGCAGCCGACGGGGCCGGATTCCTGGGTGTGGGAAGGGACCGACGAGCAGGTCCGCCTGGCCGCACAGCACTCACTCGTCCTCGACGTCGTTCTCGCAGGATCGCCGGAGTGGGCGATCTCTTGAAAGCGCCGTCGTAGCAGCCGAGATCGAGGATTCGCTCGAAGGGATCGAGGTCACGGACGTATTCGACGATCCGGTCGCGGTTGGCAACCTCGCTGCCTTCGAAGATCGCTCTCAGCCTGTCACTCACGGGCATCGGCACTTGATAGCACTTTTCCCCAAGGCCGGTTCAGCAGGGCATGACTGGATTGGAAGGCCTCCGCCCCTGCCTTTCGAGCAGCTCGCCGACTGTCCATGCAAGCTGCGGAGGCTGGCGAGCGACCGTGCTCCCGCCAGCGAACCCGATCAGCCGCCTGGGATCGGCGCGCTCAGCTCCTTGACCTTCGCTCCGGCATCCCCTGCGAGCGCAGTCAGGCCGCCAATGCCAGCCGCGAGGCCGGCGATCTGTGCGGGGTCGAACGAACCCGACTTCAAACCCGGAGTGAGACTGCTGACCTGATTGATCATCCCAGTCATCTTCTCGCCCACCCCGCGGAGCTTCTCGTCGGAGAGGGCAGCGTTGCGGGCCGACTTGAGCTGCTGGACGGAGAACGCCGCAGCGGCTGCCGCCTTGATGAGGGCCTTGGTCCGACCCTCGGCCCCGCTCTTGAAGGTCCCGGCCTGCCACGGGTTGTAGATCCAGCGCTTGATCGCGCCAAAGGCCAGCCCGGCGTGCAGCACGAACTTGGTCTTGGCGAACTTGACGTCGGGGACCGTCTTCGAGGTGACCTGCCCGTTGGCGCCGGTGCTGGACACCGTCTTCGTGTCGCTTCCGCAGCCGGTGGCGACGAGGGTCGAGGGAGCAATTGCGAGCGCACACAGCAACAGGGCAAGTCTTGAGTTCATGAGCGGGAAGGTACCAGCGTCGCTCGACGCCGTAGCTGCCCGGATCGGTGGGCGCCGGGACGATCCAAGGTTCCCCGGCAGTCAGGTTCCGACTGCCACTGACTGTTCGCGGTTCGTGGTGGGGATGGGGTTTCAGCCTGTTCGGGCTGGCGGCATCGGCATCCCGCCCGGTTTGCCCGCTCGGCGGTTGCTTCGGATCGCGTTCAGGCGGAGCGGGCTGCCACCGTTCTTGGCCCGGTTCTCAGGCGGACCGGCAGCCGCCGCTCGCCCGCGAGCTTCCGCGTCAGCGCCTGGTGGACCGAGATGGCACCGCGGTCGAACGCCAGAGCCGCGCCGACGTTGTGCAGGCGCCAGACCCGCTCTCGCTCGACTCCGATCTCCTCAATCGCGGCTGTCCGGTTGGCGTCGTGGTTGGCAGCCCAGCAGCGGAGGGTCTTCGCGTAGTGCGGACGCAACGACTCGTCGTCGATCAGTTCGAGTCCGACCTGTTCGATGGTGTCGATTACGAAGCCCTGAGTCTGCAGTTCCCCGTCGGGGAAGACGAAGCGACGCGAGAAGCTGCGCGGGTTAGTCCGCACCGGTTGGGTCCTGACGATGCCGTGGTTGAGGAAGAGCCCCTCGGGTGACAGGAGTTCGGTGATGCGCTCGAGGTAGAGCCACAGGTTCCTGCGGCCGACGTGCTCGAACATCCCGATGCTCGCGATTTTGTCGTACGGGCCGTCGGCCACGGCCCTGTAGTCCTCGACCCTGACTTCGCACAGGTCGGAGAGCCCGGCCTGGGAGATCCGCTCGCGGGCCAGCTGCGCCTGCGCCTCGGAGATCGTCACCCCGACTGCCCGGACTCCGTAGTGCCCTGCGGCATGGATCAGCAGTGAACCCCAGCCGCAGCCGATGTCGAGCATTCGCTCGCCCGGCTGGAGGTCGAGCTTGCGGCAGATCAGGTCGAGCTTCCGCGTCTGGGCCGAATCGAGCGAATCGGCGTCGGACTCGAAGTAGGCGCAGGAGTAGACCATCGTCGGCCCGAGCATCCGGCGATAGAACGCGTTGGAGACGTCGTAGTGGTGAGCGATTGCGGCTCGGTCCCGCTTGTCGCTGTGGAGCCTTCCGCGCAGGCGCGCCTCGGACTGCGGGGCGGGAGGCGCTCCGCGTCTCAGCACTCCGGTCGCCCGGATCGCCTTTGCCGTGTCGATCAGGTCGCCCGGCTTGAGGCCCGCATGCCGCCATGACTCGGTTTCGGTCAGCGCGCGCTCGAGGTCACCCTTCACCTCGAGGTCTCCGCTCACCCAGGCCCGGGAGAAGCCGAGCTCGCCCGGTGCCCTGATGATCCTCGCGAGTCCGTCGGGGTTCGTGAGGTGGAGGGTGGGGTGTTCGCTCTCGTCGTCACCTGTCGCTGGCAGGACGCTCCCGTCCCAGAAGGAGATCGCGAATCCGCGGCCCTCCGGGGACCTGCGGTCGAGCTTTTCGATGGCAGGCGCGAGCTTCGCCGCCACTCCGGATCCCGGGTCGCCGTCCCCGTCCGGTAGCCGCCGCTGTCGCTCTTCGGTCGTGGTCGCCACTGACCGACGCTACCCCGCGTCCCCGGCCGGGGCGTTCGGGTTGTCCGCGCAGATCGGAGGGGGCGACCGAGACAAGACGGTGCGGTGACGCAGTCCGCTTACTAATCGTGCGCGGGCAGCGCTCACTTTTGATAAGTTAACTGCGTCAGCCAACAGAGGCGGCCAGCTGGTCGTTCGATTCAGGAGGTCACAAATGCCAGAAGCAGCAATCTCGATCCCGGCCGGAGCGTGGGCCGCCGACCCGGGGCACTCGCGTGTCGGATTCGCAGTCAAGCATCTTGGAATCGCGACTGTCCGCGGTCACTTCGGCGAGTTCGCCGGCACGCTGGAGCTTGGCGACAACCTCGAGTCGGCGAGGATCACGGGGACCGTCAAGACAGCATCGGTCGACACCAACGAGGCCGATCGCGATGCCCATCTGCGCTCGCCTGAGTTCTTCGACTCAGAGGCTCACCCGGAGATGAGCTTCGAATCAAAGTCGATCGCCGCCAAGGATGAAGACACATTCATCGTCAGGGGCGACCTGACCATCCGCGGCGTCACCAACGAGGTTGAGCTCGAGGCCGAGCTCGACGGCACCGAGACCGACCCGTGGGGGAACAGCCGGGTCGGCCTCGAGATCACGGGCGAGATCTCGCGCGGCGACTTCGGCATGAAGTTCAATCAGGCGCTCGGCAGCGGCAACGTCCTCGTCGCCGACAAGGTCAAGCTCCACCTCGACGTCTCAGCCGTCAAGCAGGGCTGAATCCATCCCACTGAAACCTGGCTCTGGCCTACGCTCGTCGGTGTGAGCGCAGGCCAGGGCAATGGGGCGGGCAAGTGACGGCACCAGCGCATCGAGGCCGCTGGACCCCGCTGCGCCGGACCCTGACCCTCGATGCGGTGGCCCTTGCCTGCCTCGCTGCCGGGATGGTCCTGATCCTCACCCTCCGCGAGGACCAACCGAAGCCCGAGGGCGGCTTCGTCGCGGGCATGCCTGCTTCGCTGCTGATGCTGGCCGCGGCGATCCTCCCGGTGGTCGCCGCCGGAATCGCGGCCGTAAGCCTCTGGCGTGACAGGCTCCGCAGCCGGGAGGGGATCTGGGCGATCAGGCTGACGATCGCGGCCGCATTCTTCCTGCCGATCCTCGGCGTGATTCAGGGCCTCGCGGAGCTCGCCGGCCATCGCCTCCCGGAGGGCTGGGGCCAGCCGCTCGTCCCGATCTGGTTCGTGACGATGGGCGCCGTCGCGGTGCTTGCGATCCGTGCCCCGGATCCGGGGCGCAGGGCGGTGCTCGCGATCCCTCTCGTCTTCGGAGCCGCCGTGCTCGCCTTCGTGTTCGGCGACGTCATCGCCGGTTGACCCGCCCGGTCAGGTTGCCGGCTGGGGGCTGCCCGACTTGCGCGAGTGGCGTTCGCTGATCCTCATGCCGAGCAGCGGGAAGATCACTGTCGAGAGGACCGCTGCTGCGACCAGGGCTGCGGCCGTCCGCTTGCGCATGTGACCGGCCTCGAGGGCGACAGTGGTGATCGCCAGGACCAGCGGCAGCTGGGTCGACGAGAAGAAGGCGAGCGCCAGCCTCTCCGAGCGGTCGAGAACTTTGCGATACACGACCAGGGCGGGGACTCCACGGACGACGAGGAAGAGGACGAAGAAGAGCGGGATCAGAAGGAACCCGGACGGGCTGTCCATCAGGGCGGAGAAGTCGAGTCGCATCCCGCTCACCACGAAGAAGTATGGGATGAAGACCCCGAATGCGATCGCCGTGAGCTTCGATTCGAGCACTGGCACCTCGCGCTTGCCGATCAGTCGCCGGGTGATCATCCCGGCTGCGAATCCGCCAAGCAGGAGGTCGATTCCGAGATCCGACGCCAGCAGGACCAGCGCCATCACCAGCAGGAAGAACCAGCGCACCGCGATCTGCGAGCTCGTCTCGACAGTCGATTCGAACAGCGGCAGCGACCGCCTGCGTGAGCGGGCCGCAAGCAGCGCAACGGCCACGGCCGCGGCGATGAAGCCGACGAGGATCGCCGCCTCGGTCAACGGCTGCCCGCCGGCCAGCAGCACGGTCAGCAGGATGATCGGCCCGAACTCGCCGACGGCGCCGGCGGCGAGGAGGTTCGTGCCCATCCGGGTCTTGAGCTGGCCTGAATCCGAGAGGATCGGGATCAGCGTGCCGATCGCCGTCGTCGCGAGGGCGGAGCCTGTGTAGAGGAGTGAGAGGACGATCCCGGCGGCTGCCAGCGCCCCGCCGATCGAATAGGCCAGCAGCAGTGAGAACCCCCAGCCGATCACAGCGAGCCTCAGGGGCGATCCGCCGATCCGGTCGGGGTCGATCTCGTAGCCGGCGAAGAAGAACAGCAGGGCGAGTCCCGCGGCCTGCATGAAGACCAACAGCTTCGTCACCTCCAGTCCCGCCATCTCCGGGCCGATCGCGACCCCGAGCAGCAGTTCGAGGACCACCGCCGGAAGCAGAAGGCCTCGCCGTCCCAACAGCACCGAGGTCGTGCCGGCCACGGCAGCGACCGCTGCCACTGCGGCCACCGGGCCGAGGTCCGATGGGCCGACGTCGGTCGCGAGCAGCAGGATCCCGAGTGTCATCGAGCGGGAGCTTTCGTCATCGGGGCGAACCTACCCGTCCGCTTGGCCAGGAGGCCGGCTGATGGCCGGTGCCGGGTGCGCGGACGTCAGGTCGCTAGGAGACCGGCGTCTGCTTGCGGTCGGCCCAGACCGACAGCGCCATCCCGGCGGCAAACAGACCGACGACGAGGCCGAGGCTCACCGTTGCGGGCGCCTTCCAGACTCCCGACAGCAGCAGCTTGACCGCGACCACCCCGAGCACTAGAGCGATCGTCTGGTTGAGGTAGCGGAACTTCTTCAGCAGGCGCTCGACGAGGGCGAACAGGGCGCGAAGGCCCAACAGGGCGAATCCGTTGGCGGCCCAGATCACGAGCGCGTCGTCGGTGATCGCGAACGCAGCCGGGATCGAGTCGATCGCGAATGCGATGTCGGCAGCGACGACGCTGACGAGCGCGAGCAGCAGCGGGGTGCCGATCCTGCGGCCGTTCTCCTTGAAGAAGAACTTGTTGCCCTTGTAGTCGCCGATCGGGTAGAAGCGCTTCGTCAGCCGGACGAGCGGGTTGGCGCCGGGGTCGGTGTGCTCTGCGGCTCCGCCCCACATCCGCCAGGCGAGGATCAGCAGCGCGGCGCCGAGGATGTAGGTGATCACGTGGAAGCGCTCGATCAGCCCGACTCCCACCACGATCGCGATACCCCTCATCACCAGGGCGAGGACGATGCCGAAGAACAGGAGGTTCGCCCGCTGGGCAGCGGGCACGGCAAAGTAGCTGAAGATCAGCAGGAAGACGACGAGGTTGTCGAGCGACAGGGTTCGCTCGATCAGGTAGACGGTCGCGTAGTTGATCCCCTCTTGGCTTCCGTAACGCAGTCCGAGAGGGATCGCGACGCCGAGCCCGAGAACCAGCCAGAAGACGCTCCAGCGGATGCTCTCGGAGAAGGTGGGCTCGCGCCCGCGGGCGAAAAGCAGCAGGTCGGCGACCATCAGGACGCCGACGAGGACGACCACGACGATGATCGCGGCGGTCTCGCCACCAGCCTTCGCGATCGGGATGAGGGAGAAGACCTCTGCCATAGGAGACAGGACAACTATGACGTATTTCGCATCGGTTCCCGGCCGGGGTCCAAGGGAACGGCCCGCCCGTCATGATCCAAGCCGTGGCAATGATCGTCCTCTACGCGCTGGCCTCTGCGATCTTCCCGGCGCTCCTTGCCGGTGTGGCAGTGATCCTCTCGCGCGAGAAGCCGGCCAAGCTGCTCGTTGCCTTCTGGCTCGGCGGCTTCACTGTGAGCGTGATCGCCGGAATGACGATCATCTCTGCCTTCGGCGAAAAGGCGGCATCGCTGGGCAGCGAAGGCAAGAACCTCAACCCCGGCTACTCGGTCGCGATCGGAGTCGCGGCACTGGCGCTGGCCGCTCTGCTCGGTACGCACGGCGGGCGATCGCTGATCGACGGCTGGCGTGAGCGGCGGGCGCTGAAGAAGCCCAAGAAGGAGAAGGGCAAGCCGTGGGAGGAGCGGATGCTCGACAAGGGCTCGATCGGGATCGCTGCCGTCGCCGGCGGGGTGCTCAACCTCCCCGGGCCGTTCTACCTGCTCGCCCTGGGCGATATCGCCACCCACCACTACGGCTTCAGTGGCAACCTCGGCCTGATCGTCTTCTTCAACTTGATCATGCTGCTTCTTGTCGAACTGCCGCTCATCGGCTTCATCTTCAGTCCTGAGAAGACGGATGAGTGGGTCAGCGACTTCGCCGGCTGGCTCAACCGCAACGGCATCAAGATCGTCGCCGGGCTTGCGGGGGTCTGGGGGGTCGTTCTGATAGCCAAGGGGGCAGCCGACCTGCTGGCCTGAACTTCGGCCGGCGCGGTGCCGACCGACTGCGGCCACACGTGGTCGTCCGCCCGGCCGGTCAGGCCGGATTGCCCTCCGGGTCGTTCCCGTCCTCCGTCGCGAACCCGTCGAGCATCTCCAGCTCGCGCTCGTGGTCGGGGAAGAACTTCCAGACGAGCATGGCCCCGGCCGCGATTGCGATCACCCCGACCGTGTAGGCGAGCGCCTGCCCGTGGACGAACGACTGCTTGGCAGCCGCGATGATCTGGTCGGAGTACTGCGGGTACCGCTCGGCGGTCAGCGAGGCGCTCGAGAAGGACTTCTCCAACTCGGACTGGACCGAGGTCGAGACCGAGCTCGCCTCCGGCGACGCTGCGATCCGATTGCTGAAGTCAAGCGCGTACCCGGCGGTCAGGATCGCTCCGAGGATCGACTGCATCACTGCGCCACCGAGGTCGCGCTGCAGGTCGGCCGTGCCCGATGCCATCCCGACCCTGCCGACCGGCACCGAGCCGGTCAGAGAGCGTGAGGCTGGGGTCCCAGCGAAGCCGACTCCGGCCCCGATCAGGATGAACGAGATCGCGACCTGCCAGTAAGGGGTCCCCTCGCCGAACAGCACGAGCATCACGAGGAAGCCGGCGAGGCAGAAGCAGTACCCGAGCAGCAGAGTGAAGCGCGATCCCCGCGATTCGATCAGCTTCGCCGATCGGGGTGCGGTCACGACCATCGCTGCCGCCCCCGGCAGAATGGCGCACCCTGCCGCAAGGGTCGAGTAGCCGAGAACGTTCTGCATGAACTGCTGGCCGATGAACATCGCGCCCATCAGCGAACCGAAGACGATCATCCCCGCGGTGGCCGCCACCCAGAAGGTCGGCCGGGCCGCGTAGCGCAGGTCGAACAGCGGGAAGCGGATCCGCTTCTGGCGGATGAAGAATGCGATCCCCGCCACCAGGCCGACTCCACCGACGATCAGCGCGAACTCGAGTTGCCCGGGAACCATCACGAAGTTGATCGCCATCACCGTCGCCGCGACCATCAAGGCCGAGAGGACCCCGCCGGGGTGGTCCACCGGGTCGGTGGTCTCGTTGACCTTTCCGGGGATCGCCTTGGCGGAGAGGACGAGCGCGATCGCCGCGAGCGGCAGGGTGATCAGGAACACGGACCGCCATTCGAAGCTCATCAGCAGCAGTCCAGCGGCCATCGGCCCGAGAGCGTTCATCGAACCTCCGATGCCTGACCACAGCGCGATCGACTTGGTCCGAGCCGGCCCCGACCAGAGCGCGGTTATCAGGGCGAGTGTCGTCGGGTACGCCATGCCGGCGCTGATGCCGCCAAGCAGCCGCCCGGCGATCAGCACCTCGATCGACGGAGCGTAGGCGGCCACGAGGCAGGCCGGGATCGACAGCAGCACTCCGAGCAGCAGCATCATCCTGCGCCCGTATCGGTCCCCGACCGCACCGAGGTAGAGGACGGAGGAGGCGAGCCCGAGCGAGTAACAGATGGCGACGAGGTTCAGTTCGGTCTGAGAGGCGTCAAAGGCCTTGCCGATGTCGGGGAGCGCGACGTTGGCGACCGTGAGGTTGAGGTTCGCGACCGTCTCGACGAGGATCAGGGCAGTCAGGACGAGCGTGGCCCTCGCCGGAGCGCTCGAGCTTCGAGTGGCCGCTGGCGAACCCATTGCCCGGGCGAGACTACGGGTTCGCGGACCCAGGTCGATCAATGCGGGTGGACTGCCATCAGCAGCCCGCCTGTCGGATGCGCCGGGTGCGAAAGCCCGGCAAGCGTGAGTGAACTCCTTGGGCGCGGGGTGCGGACTGGGGTGAGTTGCCGAAAAGTCCCTGTAAACCGTGCCGCTTATCGCGAGGCGCTAGTTTTCAACGTCCCCCGCTACGTTGCCGTCAAGGCACGCCCGAAACTCCAACGAAGGTGAAGGTGGGATGGTCGATCAAATAGAGAATTGGCGAAGCGGTGGGGCACCGACGCAGTCGCTCCGCAGCGGGCGCCATAAGCTCAGTCGAGAAGAGGTGCTCGCGTCGCAGAGGGGCAGGATCATGCGGGCAGCCCTCGATGAACTCGGGGAAGTCGGAGCCGGCGGAATGACGGTCGGCGGGCTCGTTGAGCGGGCGAAGGTCAGCAAGAAGACCTTCTACGAGAATTTTGACGGTCTTGAGGAGTGCGTCAATGAATCACTGGAGGTCGTCAACCTGATCGTCGGGACGGAGGTGGCCGAAGCGGCCGAGGCCGCGTTGGCCGAGCCGGGGGCGCGACCGTTCGCGAAGGTCGAGGCGCTCGTCAGCGAGATGTTCGCTGCCGCCGCCGAAGAGCCTGTCGTCGCCACCGCGATCCTTGCAACCGGGTTCGGGCTGAGCGAGTCCAAGGCTGCGGCATGGCTCTTCTACAACACCGCGCGACGGCACATTCTTGCGTCCTACTACCAAGATGCGAGGGGCTCGATCGCCGACCTTCCCGAACCGGGCGAGATGGAGATGACCGCCGCGACCGGCCTGATCGAGGACACCCTCAGGCGGGCGCTTGCTGCGGGCGAACACGAACAGCTGCCGGCGATGGCCGGGGAGGTTGCCGCAGCCATCGTCCGGGTGCTCTCAGGCGGCCGCCACTAGCGCCTCGGCTGCAGGGGTCGGACCAGCCCTCACGGGCAGGATGCCTATCGGTCCGACCTGCGAGGTCTCGGCAGTCGCGAGCCTCGGCCAGCGCTTCGGCGAGCTTTCCCGCCGGTCTAGTCGACCTTCGGGGGGACCAGGTCCGCCAACTTCGGCCCGTTGCTGCACTGGGAGACAACGAAGCCCTTGGCGCACAGGGTCGCGGCCCGCCACTCCCTCTGCAGGTCGTTCTGGAAGGCGACCTGCTTGACCTGGAGCCTCGTCGACTTCAGCTGGGACTTGACCTGCTCCTCGATCCGATCGAACGGTGGCGCCTTCTTGCCGTTGCTGGTGATGAACAATCCCCTGTTCTTCTTGTAGAAAGCCTTTGCCTCGTCGGTCGAGGGCTCCTCGGATTCCGCCTGCTCCTTACTGCTCAGCTTCTGTTGGGCGATCTGGGCCTTGATCTGGAGCTGGACGTCGGCCCTGGTCATGCCCGACTTCCCGAGCCGCTGCTCGAATGCCGCTTTGGCTGTCGTGGCCGATGCCTTGGCGCCGGCGGACGCCGTGACGTACTGCGAGAGGGTCTGGTCGACCTCCGTCGGGTCGATCTTGATTCCCTCCTGCTTGGCCTCCTGGAGCAACCACTGGTAGCTGATCAACTGCGATTGCACGGCTGACCTCGTCTGTTCGTACTGCGACTTGCATCCGGCGGTGAGCTGAGCGGCGGCCGGTTGCGGCTGCTTGTTCTTTGCTGCGTTGGCTGCCAGTGCTGCCTTGCATCGCGCGAAGCCAGGGGGGTCCAGCGGGATCGAACCGCCGATCGAACCGCCGATCGGCGAGGTACCGCGGATTTGGGCCATGAGGAATCGGTTGAACTGCGCCTTGGTGACGGTGGCGCCGGCTGTTCCGATCGCTGCGGTGTCGGTTCCAGGGACGCTTTCCGGAGCCGCCGGCGCCGAGTCACCGCAGCCGGTGGCGATGGCGGCGATGGCGAGCAGCGAGACGATGAGCGACGGCCTGGGGCCGTGGCTTGCAGCGGTGTCCATGAGCGGCAGCATACCCCGGTCGCGGCCCGCCTCGAAGCCGCCAAACGGGCCAGTCTCAGGGGGAAACACTCAGTTCCCCGCAGCATCGCTCCTTGAGGTCGCACCTGATTCAGCCGCCATTGGAGCTGGCAGCCCGGCTGCGCCCCACTTACGTGACGTTTACCCGCACAGGGGTAGATTCCGTCAATGATCTCGAGCCGGATCGCCATTGCTGGGAGTGCCGTGGTGGCCACTCTGGCGCTCGGGGCGACCGCCTTTCCCGGCGGCCCTGACAGCAGTGGGACGGGAACCGGGTCGGCGCAGCCACCAGCCCCGACCAGAGGCGCACACGAAGCCGCCCGAAAGGTCGCAGCGCCGAGCCCTGCGGTCGCACAGGCGCCGGCTGCCAATGCAGCAGACCCGGTTCGGATCGCCCGCGACTGGCTCGCTGCGAACCCTCGACTGTCGGGTGGGAACGAGGCCTCGAATTTCCGCCTTGCCCTGACCCAACGCTCGCCGGTTACCGGTCAGACCATCGTGCGGTTCGAGCAGACCCAAGGCGGCTTGCCCGTCTTCGCCGGGCAGGCTGCGCTCGTTGTCGATTCCGCTCGGGGCGTGGTCGCGGCCAACGCAGAGACGACGCCCGGGAGGGTCATCGACACGATCCCCGGGATCGGGCCGCAAGAGGCGGAGCGGGTTGCGCTCGAGCAGGCGGGTCGAACCGCAGGCAGGGGGCTGCGGATCGAGGGACGATCCCTCACGATCTACGACCCGAAGCTGATCGGGGCGCCGGCCGACCGTTCGCCGGGACCGGTGTGGAAGGTCACCGTGTCGCGCGACGGGGCGACCCCGCTTCGCAGGGATGTCTTGGTCGACGCCAAGACCGGCGAGGTTGCGATATCGCTCAACCGTCTGGCGGCTGCAGCTCCTGGACTTGATCGCCGGGTCTGCGATGCGCGCTCGAGATCCGGCTCGGTTCCCTGCGTCTCGCCGGCGCGGGCCGAGGGCGGTCCGGCAGCCTCGGTCGCAGACGTCAACTACGCATACGACCACGCGGGTGACACCTGGCGGTTCTTCAAGGACCTGGCCCGCGAAGGGCTCGACGGCAAGGGCTCGCCGATCGTGTCGACCGTTCGCTACTGCCCGACCACGAGCCAGTGCCCGTTCGAGAACGCTTACTGGAGCGGCAAGCAGATGGTCTACGGCGCCGGGTACCCGAAGGCCGACGATGTCGTCGCCCATGAGCTGACTCACGGGGTCACTCAGCACTCCTCGAACCTCGTCTACTACTACCAGGCGGGTGCGATCAACGAAGGGATCTCCGACGTTTTCGGTGAGCTGGTCGACCTCAGCAACGGCAAAGGGGACGATTCCGATGCGGTCCGATGGAAGATCGGGGAGGAAGCGCCAGGAGGCATGATCCGGGACATGGCGAACCCGCCAGCCAAGGATCAGCCCGATCGCACCGGCTCGAGCCTCTACGACGCCGACCTCGCCTTCACCGATGACGGTGGCGTCCATGCAAACAGCGGGATCGTCAACAAGACGGCCTTCTTGATCTCCCAGGGCGGGACCTTCAACGGCCGGACGGTCATCGGTATTGACCCGGCCGGTGAGCCGACCAACGTCAGGAAGTCTTCGTTGATCTGGTACCAAGCCAGTCAACTCCTGACCTCCGGCGCCGATTTCCAGCAGTTGGGCGAGGTGCTGAGGAGCGTCTGCCGCGGAATGGCAGGAAAGGGCGACATCTCCGGCGAGGACTGCGATCAGGTCGATGCTGCAGTGGCTGCCACGGAGCTCGCGATCACCCCCAATGCCGCCCCGATCGCGAAGGCTCCCGTCTGCACCTCCGGCGCACCGGTCGACACGTGGTCCGAGGGGTTCGAGAACGGTCCCGACAACGGTGCGTGGCGGAGGAGCGCGACGACCGGCACTGTCGGCTGGTACTGGGCGTCCGAGAAGCCCTCGACCGGCCTGTTCGCGAGCGAGGGAGCAAACAACCTCTGGGCCGTCGACAGCACGGCGGTTACGGACACGGCGATCGCGATGACCTTGCCTGTGAAGGTGCCGGCCAACGGCTTCATGAGGTTCGAGCACCTCTACGAGTTCGAGGTGACCGACGGTCATCTCGCCGACGGCGGCGTCGTGGAGTACTCGATCGATGACGGAGCCTCGTGGCAGGACGCCGGGACGCTGATGGCCAACTCCGGTTACACGGGGGCGATCGATCCCGGTACGACGATTCCCGCGAACGAGCGCAATCCGCTGAGGGGCCGCAAGGCCTTCGTCGGCGCGACCAACGGCTACACCGCAACCCGCATGGACCTCTCGAGCCTCGCCGGCAGGTCCGTGCGTTTCCGGTTTCGTCTCGGGACTGACAGCGGGAATGGGGACGCTGACTACGCGGGCTGGTTCGTCGACAGGATGCGGGTCTACTCATGCGATCCGAGCCCCGACATCGATCCCCCCGCAGTCGAGAAGTTCGCCCCACTCGGCGCTTCCGACGTCAACGCCCGCAAGGTCACCTTCCGGTTGTCCTTCACTGAGTCCGTCACAGGACTCGATCCGAGCGACTTCCTCATCAAGGGGACGAGTTCGGGTTGGGCCGTCGCTTCGGTCACGGGCAGCGGCCCTGGTCCCTACACGGTCGAGCTTCTCGGGCCGCGCAGCACCGACGGGACCCTGTACCTGACCCTCGGACTCAGCGCCGTCAGCGATCTCGGAGGCAACGTCGGCCCGGCCTCGGGGATCGAGGCTGCGCCTCGGCTCAGGGTCGATCGCGTCGCCCCCGACACCCGAATTTCGGGCGGGCCGACGGGCGGGCCACGACCGACCTTCCAGTTCACCTCGCCGGCACCTGATGTGAAGTCCTACCAGTGCAGGTTCGGCTCCGAGGCGTGGACTGCCTGCTCCTCCCCGTTCAAGCGGGCGAAGTCGCTCTCGAAGGGAAGGCGCAGGTTCGAGGTGAGGGCAATCGACGGGGCCGGTAACACCGACCCGACGCCGGCCCGCAGGAACTTCGTCGTCTGACGCTCCCGGTCAGTGGGGTCCCGCAGCGGGTCCGCCATGCTCGCCGGAGGTGTCCGGAACCCCGCGCTCGAGCATCAAGGCCGCGGTGATCGCGCCGACGAGGAAGATCCCGGCAGAGAGCCAGAACGCAGCCGTGTAGCCGTGGATCGCCGCCGGCTCGAGCAGGGCCTTGACCAGTGGCGGCAGCTGACTCACCTGCTCGGGCGTGCCGGTACCGCTCGGCGCCTTGACCCCGGCCGGAAGCCGCTCGGTGAGCCAGTCCTTGCTCGCGGTCGCGGCGATCGTGCTGAGAAGGGCCGTCCCGGCCGCGCCGCCGACCTGCTGGCAGGTGTTGACGAGGGCCGAAGCGATCCCGGCGTCCTCCGGGCGGACCCCTGAGGTTGCGGTGTTGATCGCGGTCGCGAAGATAAGGCCGAAGCCGATGCCGAGGATGATCAGCGCGGGCATCACCGCCGTCAGGTAGGTGGACGTCTCGTCGAGCTGGGCGAGGCGCTCCATCGTGGCCTGGGATCGCGGCGCCTGGACAGGGCTCGCCCAAGCCATCATGCTCATCGGCTTGCAGGCGGTGATGCTGACCACGGGCATCTTCCTGTGGAGCCAGGGCCAGGCGACGCCAGGCGATATCGCCAGCCTCATCGCCACCCAGTTCCTCATTACCGGCTATCTGCGCGACATCGCCCAGCATGTCCGCCAGATCCAGCGCACCATCAACGACATGGACGATGTGCTGGACTTCCGCGACGCCGACATCGACGTGGCCGACAAGCCCGGCGCCAAGGCGCTTGTGGTGGAGCGGGGCGGGATTCGCTTCGACGACATCACCTTCCGCTACAAGGGCGCCAGCAGCGCGGTCTACGAGGGCTTCTCGCTGGAGATTCCGGCGGGGCAGCGGGTGGGGCTTGTTGGCCATTCGGGCTCGGGCAAATCCACCTTCGTGAAGCTCATCCAGCGGCTCTACGACCTCGATGGCGGGCGCATCCTGATCGACGGGCAGGACATCTCCGCCGTCACCCAGTCCTCCCTGCGCGAAGCCGTGGGCTTGGTGCCGCAGGACCCCATCCTGTTCCATCGCTCGCTGGCGGAGAATATCGCCTATGGGCGGCCGGGCGTCACGCTGGACGACATCCGCGAGGCCGCGCGCCTCGCCCATGCGGCGGAATTCATCGAGGGCTTGTCCAAGGGCTATGACACGCTGGTGGGCGAGCGCGGCATCAAGCTCTCGGGCGGCGAGCGCCAGCGGGTCGCCATCGCCCGGGCCATTCTGGCGAATACGCCGATCCTCGTGCTCGACGAGGCCACCTCCAGCCTCGACAGCCTGTCCGAGCGGTTCATCCGGCAGGCCATCGAGCGGCTATCGGCGGGGCGCACCACCATTGTGGTGGCGCACCCGCTCTCGACCATCCAGCGCCTCGACCGGATCCTGGTCTTCGATCCAGGAAAAGGCGTGGAGGGCGGGACCCACGAGCAGCTGCTCGCCCGCCCCGGCGGGGGCTATCCCCCGGTGCTGGGAGTGCCGGTCGGGGCGGGTGGAATCGCCG
>JBAXRO010000022.1:0-27623 GCA_037131165.1 Actinomycetes bacterium
GCCCTTTTTGGTTTTGTAGACTTCTTTGAATTTGACGATGTTCGGGTGCTGGAGGGCGGCCGCGGACTGGGCCTCCTGGCGGAACCGCTCGACGAAGTCGGGGTCGCTCGCGAATCGCCTGTGAAGGAGCTTGAGAGCGACCTGCCTGCCGAGCTGCATGTCGTCGGCGAGGTAGACGTCGGCCATCCCTCCCGAGCCGAGGCGCGACAGCACCCGGTAGCGGCCGGCAATCTCTGTTCCTTCTGTCAGATCAGGCATCGGCGGTCATTGTCCCGAACCGGCGGACGATGAGTCCGCTCGCAACAACGCCTCCATCACGCTCTTGGCGATCGGAGCCGCGACCGTCCCCCCGAATCCGTCCACCGTCCGCTCCACCGTGACTGCGATCGCCACCCTCGGATTCCTGGCCGGAGCGAAGGCGATGAACCATGGCTGGGTGATCCCGCGAGCGATGTCGATCTGGGCGGTGCCGGTCTTGCCCGCGACGTCGATGCCTTCGAGGGCAGCGGCTGTTCCGGTGCCCTCCCGGACGACCTGCTGCATCATCAGGTTGATCTGGCGGGCGGTCTTCGCGGACATAACCCGGGACTGCTGTTGGGCCGGGATCGAGCGGATGAGGCGGCCGTCCGGGTCGAGGATCGAGTCGCCAAGCCTGGGCTTCATCAGCACTCCCTTGTTCGCCACGGCAGCCGCTACCTCAGCCATCTGCAGGGGGGTGACGAGCAGCTTGTCTTGACCGATCGCGGCTCGAGCGATGTCGACCCTGTCGTCACGGGGCGAGACGACCGCTCCGTCGATCACCGCGCCCGAAGCGACCATCTGGTCGGCCGGGTAGTCGAGTTCGGGAAGCCTGTCGAAGCCGAAGCGCCTCAGGTACTTCTCCATCGTCGGCCGTCCGAGGCTCACTGCGACGTTCGCCCAGACGGTGTTCACCGAGTTCGTCAGCGCTGTCGTCAGGTCGACCGGGCCGAAGTTCTCACCGGCGTCATTGTTCAAGGGCACGCCTGAGAAATCCTGCGGGCTGGAGCCGTCGAGAACCGAGGAAGGGGTGTACTTGCCGCTGTCGATCGCTGCGACGGCCGTGACGACCTTCATCGTCGACCCCGGTGGGTAGCGGCTCTGGGTCGCACGGTTGAGCAGCGGCGCAGCAGGGTCCTTCCTCGCCTGCTCGAGGTCGGGCGGGTTGAAGCTCGGGACGCTCGCCATCACCTTCACCGCTCCGGTCCGCGGATCGAGGGCCACGACCGAACCCGGGCGACCCGCGAGGCCGGCAAACGCGGCCTGCTGGCCCGCCACGTCGAGGTGTGTCCTGATCGTGTTGCCGACACGCTTGCGACCGGTCAGGCGATTGACGGTCGACGAGATCACGTCGCCGTTGCCGAGCAGCTCCTCGCGGCGGTAGCGCTCGGTCCCGGTGTCCGGTACACCGCGTGCAGGGTAGGACCAGCCGACCGCCTGTGCGAACAGCTCACCCTTCGGATACACGCGACGGAAGGTCTTGCCCTCGGCAGGCACCGACCTCGCCAGCTCGGAGTTGTCCGAGGCGAGGATCGAGCCACGGTCGATCATCAGCTCTTCGAGCAGGGCGCGGCGGTTGAGCGGGTTGTCCTTGAGGCCGGACGCCTCGAACACCGTCCAGCGCGAGGTGAACCCGACGAGAACGGCGAACAGCACAACGAACAGTGCGAAGAGGTGGGCGATCGGCCTCGTCACTTGCCCCTCCGAGCCCTGTCGGAGACGAGCAGGAGGAGGGCCACGAGAACGAAGTTCGCGACAAGTGACGAGCCGCCGTACGAGATGAACGGCAGGGTCACACCGGTCAGCGGGATGACCTTCGTGACACCACCGACGATCACGAAGACCTGGAGGGCGAGGACCGAGGTGAGCCCGACGGCGAGCAGGGTCGAGAACGAGTCCCCCGCGATCGTCGCGATCTTGAAGCCGCGGGCGACGACCAGCAGGTAGAGGGCGATCACCCCGCAGGCACCGACCAGACCGAGCTCGTTGGTGATGACCGAGTAGATCAGGTCGGTCTGGGGGGCCGGGACGAGGTTCCCCCCACCCGGCAGGGTCAGTATCGCCTCGCCGAGGCCTTTGCCGACCATGCCCCCGTCAGCTTGGGCAAAGAGCGATTGGGCCAGCTGGTAGCTGCCCCCCGGCCGGTCGTAGAGGACGGGGTCGAACGGGTCCACCCAAGCACTTACCCGGCTCTGGACGTGCCCGATGTTGCTGCCGAGGAACCAGGCGCCAAGGGCGAACATCGCAAGGCCGACCATCGGGAAGGAGAGCCGTCCCGTAGCGACGTAGAGCAGGGCGAGGAATCCGCCGAAGAACATCAGCGACGAACCGAGGTCGCGGATGAATACGAGCATCAGCATCGCGATTCCCCAGACGAGCAGGAGAGGGCCGAGGTGGCGGATGCTCGGGAAGGTGATGCCGAGGATCCGGCGTCCCCCCTGGACGAGCACCTGCCGCGTGTCCCGCAGGTAGCTGGCGAGGAAGATGACGATCCCGATCTTCGCGAACTCGGTCGGCTGGAAGACGATCCCGCCGGGCAGGCGCACTCCGAGGTAGGCGCCGTTGGCTTGCTGCCCGATCCCCGGCACCCTCGGCAACAGGAGCAGGAACAGAGCGGCCGCGGCGATCGTCCAGCGGTATTGCTCGAGGCGCCGGTAGTCGCGCAGGAAGACGATCGTCAGGATGAAGAAGACCAGCCCCACGACGAACCACTGGGCCTGGGCTCGGGCAAGGTCGGCATCGATCCGGTAGATCACGACGAGGCCGATCGAGGCGAGCACTGCCACCAGCGGGAACAGGTAGGGATCGGCGTTCGGCAGCCGCAGGCGGATCACGAGGTGCCCAGCGATGCAGAGACCGAGGAAGATCCCGGCGTAGGAGAGCGTCAGGTCGCTCAGCTTCGAGTTGAGCGAGTTCGAATCCTGCAGGTAAACGGCTGCGAACCCGCCGGCCAGCAGCAGTGAGGCGGGGATCAGGGCGAGCAGTTCGCGGTTGCGGGCGCTCACTGCTTGATTTCGCCCCGCTCAAGGCTCGAGACGAAGTCCGCCGCGTCGTTCTTGGTCCGGAGGGTGTGGTCGAGCAGCAGACTGCGTCGCTCGGGCGGGACAGTCGAGAGGGGCACCCCACTGACGAACCAAGGCTCGTACGCATTGAGTCCGAGGGGGAGCTCGTAGGGAAGGCCCCGATAGACGGCAACGGTGCCGGACTGGTCGACCCCGAGGAAAAAGACCGCCTGAGAGGCCCGCCACGCTCCGGCGCCGATCAGCACGAGGACGATCGCCGCGGCCGACGCCGCGAACATCGCGACCCGCCTTCGCCCATGGCTGCTCGCCTGTGAACCGGCAGCGCCGCCCGCGCCGCCCTTCGACGAGCTCGGCCTTGCGGCCGTGCGAACCGATGACGATTCGCCGACCCTGATCAGCACCGCCGTGATGTTGTCGCGACCGCCCGCCTCGTTGGCCTGCTTGATCAGCGAGCGACAAGCCACAGTCAGGGTCTTCGCCCCCGTGACCGTCCGCAGCACGGACTGTTCATCGAGCATTCCGGTCAGGCCGTCGCTGCAGAGGAGGAGGACGTCGTCGGCCAGGAGCTCATGGGTCGAAGTATCGACCTCGACTTGCGGCTCAGGGCCGAGCGCCCTCGTGATGATCGACCGCTGTGGATGGGCTGCAGCCTCCTCGGGGGTGAGTCGTCCCTGCCGAACGAGTTCGTCGACGAGGGTGTGATCGCGAGTCAGCTGCTCGATCGAGCCGTCCCTGATCAGGTAGGCGCGTGAGTCGCCGACGTGGGCAACAGTGGCCGTTCCGTCACCGACGAGGGTGGCGGTTACCGTGGTTCCCATCCCGCGACGGGAGGCGTCGGCCTGGGCCTCCCGGTGGATCAGGGAGTTGGCCGAGCGAACGACTTCCCCCATCTGCTGTTCGGGGTCGGAACCGGCGGGCAAGCCGGCTGCGAATGCCTCGACCGCCATTCGCGAGGCGACCTCCCCAGCGCTCGCGCCTCCCATGCCGTCAGCGACGACGAACAGGGGCGAACGGACAAGGTACGAATCCTCGTTGGTCGAGCGCACGCGACCGGTGTCGCTGCGTTCGGCGTGCTCGACGATCTTCAGGCTCACAGCTCGAACCTGAACTCGCTGTCGCCGATCCTGATCCTGTCTCCTGCGTGCAGCGGGGCTGGTCCGACGAGCAGTTCGTCATTGAGCCATGTGCCGTTGGTCGAGCCGAGGTCCTCGAGGATCATCGTCGCTCCCTCCCGCGCAATTCGCGCGTGACGGCTCGAGGCAAACGAGTCCTCGAGTCGGATCTCCACCTCGCCGCGGCCGAGAACCGCGCCGGACCCGATCTCGTAGATCCACCCCTTCTCGTGGCCCGGCGCCGCGACAACGACGAGTGATGCAGCGCTTCCGACGGACGGCAGGGCCATCGGATCTACCGCGGCGTGCATTCCCGTCGCCTCCGGATCGACCTCCGACGACGCGGCCCGGCGCCCGGCGACGTCGCGCAGGGCACTGGTCGCAACCCAGAGCAGGAACAGGTAGAGGACCGCGAGGAAACCGACCTGCAGAGCTAGAGATACCGGCTCGAGCACCCGATCAGCCCGACTCGAAGGTCAGTTGGGTGTGGCCGAGTTCGATCCGATCGCCATTGGCGATACGCGTCGCTCCCGATGCGGGGGCTCCGTTGACCCGAACTCCATTGGTCGAGCCGAGGTCCTCGATCGTCCATCCCTCGGCGGTCCGGCGGATCTGGGCGTGGCGCCTTGAAGCGTTGGGGTCCTCGAGTACCACCTCGCACGAGCTGCTCCGTCCGATAACGGCCCCGGCCGAGCTGATCGGGATCACCGTCGCTCCGGCGCGCAGGGACGCCCCGGCGGGGGCGGGAACGGGCGGGACAGGGGCAGGCGTCGGCGTCGGTGGCGGCACGACGGGCCGAATGGATGCAGCGGGCTGTGGGGGTGCAGAGGTCCTGACGGCCGGCTGCCCGGGTTCGGCGAGCGCGGCCTTGTCGAGCGGCGTCGGCCTGATCCCGAACTCGCCGAGGCCAAGTCTCTCGTCGAGATCGACCGAGATCCTCGGCCGCTCCGTCAGCACCACCTTCTCGCGACGGGCGTGCTCGAGCAGGTAGGCGCTCAGTTCCGAGACGAGATCGGCGCGCGCACCCTCGAATCGTGCGTAGTCGTCGGGGCCGAGGAAGACGGCGTAAGTCGTCGGCGCGTAAACGCGCGAGACCATCGGAACCCTGTTCTGGTCCATCTCCCGTGCCAGGCGACGGGCGATCTCGATCGGCCGCACCTCGGAGCGAAAGGCGCGAGAGAAGGTCCCCTCGACGAGGCCTGCGATTCTGGTCTCGAGGGATCGGAGGACACTCATCGGAAACGGCTCAACCTCATGGCCATGGTAGGGGGTCGATCCGCCGACCCAACGCGATTCCCGGGCTTCGGCGAGAAACCCCGCCAGGCGACGGTCAGGGCCGCCCCGGCAAGCGCGCCAGCGAGGACGCCGCGGGTCAATCCACCGGCGAGCAGGGCTGTGGCGACCGCGACTCCGACCGCCCAAAGTGCTCCGGCTACAGCATCGGTGACCGCATTGCGGCCGGTAACGACGAAGGGAAGCAGGACCGCGGCCAACGCCCAGATCCCGGCGAGAACCGGCAGCGCACCCTCGAACATCGGAATCAATCCCAAGCGGAACGCCGAGACGGGGCTGGCTGCCCAAGAGGATGACGCCTCGGCCGGGCCGGAAACCCCGAGGAAGCTGCGCCCGAGGAGCAGCTCGACGCAGGCGATCTGCCAGACCCCGGCCGCTCCGGCCGCCGCCCTCAGCCAGACGCTCGAGGCGAGAGAGGCAATCGCCGGCCAAGCGCCTGCAAAGCCGGGAGCGCCAAGCAGCGGAGCGATCGTCGGCAGCGACCACCATTCGGGCACCCTCCACATCAGCGGCGCGATCGGCAGAAACGCCGCTGCGAGCACGACTGCCGAACCGGGCTGACCCTCGGCGGCCATGGCGATGGCAGCTGCCATCACCGAGGCGAACCAGCCAAGCCGCGGGAAGACCGCCGTGACCAGCGCGACGCAAGCGACGATCACCCACACGCTCGAACGCTGGGAGGCGGGGGCGATCTCCTCGACCCAGAGAGCGGCCGCCGCGGCTGAAGCCAGCGCGCCGACGAGTCGCCTGAGCCAGGGCAGCGGGGGAGGCGCTGTGAACGCGACGGGATCGGATCCCGGCCGGAGCACCGGGTCCGGCGCCGGATGGGGACTGAGCCTGCCGATGTCGCGTACGACCGTCTCGTCCAGCGCGGGTGGCCCACCTTCGGGATCGGTTGGCTCGATCGGGACGCGCACGACTTGTGGGCCGTTCCGTTGCCTTCCGATGACGCGGTTCCTCCTCGTCACTGCAGGGGCGATCGTGCCTGGCTCGTCGTCGAGCAACGAGACAGCGGCGGCAAGAGCGCTGCCGAGCTCGTCCATCCCGACTCGATCGTCAGGGTCGGCCTCGAGGGCCGAGTCGAGTGTTTCGGTCAACTCTTCGGGCAGGTCCGGTCGCGCCTCGGCCAGGAGCGGCGGGTCGGCGGCCGCAAGGTTGCGTGCCGTCTCCGCCGGGGTGCGGCCACGCATCGGGTTGGCGCCGGCGAACCCCTCGAACAGAACGATGGCGAGCGACCAGAGGTCGCTCAACTCGTCCGCTGCGTGACCAGCTGCCTGCTCCGGCGACATGTAAGCCAGCGTTCCGACGACATCCCCAGTGGCGGTCAGCGATGCGTCGCCGCTCATCCTCGCAATGCCAAAATCGGCGAGCTTCACGATCCCGGCTTCCGAACGAGGGGCGTCGGGGATCAAGATGTTGCCAGGCTTGATGTCCCTGTGGATCACGCCGTGGGCGTGGGCGTGATCGAGTGCAGCGGCAAGGGCCGCTCCGATCCGTGCGACGTCCCGATCGGACGCCCTGCCCTCCGAGTAGAGCCGGGAGAGGTTGACGCCGCGCACGAACTCTGAGACGAGGTAGGTGTGAGTGGCGTCGGATGCAGCCTCGTGGAGCGTCACGACGCCGGGGTGAGCCAACCGGGCTGCGGCTCGGATCTCGCGCTCTGCCCTTTCGCCGGCCAAGTCGGATGGAATCGCCTTGACGGCGACCTCCCTGTCGAGGCGCTCGTCGGTCGCCCGCCAGACGGTTCCGAACGCACCGGAGCCGACCGCCTCCTCAAGGCGGTAGCGACCGAGTACCAGTCGTGTTGGGGGTGGGGCAGGTTCCCGGGTCCGGGCCATCAGTTGTGTTTTCGCCGAATTCACCCTGTCCCCTGCCAGATTCGCCGTTGCGAGACGGGGGATCGCCGCGAAACCCGCCATAATCAAGAACTGCCGCACTTGACCGAGCGGCAATCGAGACGATGTCGTTCTACGACGACGAAGAACCCACACAGGCCCACAGCACGGGCAGCAGGGCCTCCGAAGCGAGAGCCCCGAAGGACGACGGGCAAGGAACCGTGATGACGCGGCGCCTGATCGCCGGCGGACTCGCCCTCGTCGTGCTGTTCGTCCTCGTGATCGGGGTCAAGGGATGCATCGATTCCCGCACGACGACCCAGCTGAAGGAGTTCAACCGCAAGTCGTCCCAGCTGGTGACGCAGTCCGACAGCCAGGTGTCGAAGCCGTTCTTCAAGGAGATTCAGGGCGCAGCCGGTAAGGCACCGACAGTCCTCCAAGAGAACGTCAACCAGTTGGTGTTGCTTGCCGGCGATCAGGTCAAGCAGGCAAAGGCGCTCGACGCTCCGGACAGCCTCAGTTCGGCCAAGCAGAACCTCGTGCTCTCGATGCAGCTCCGTCAAGAGAGCCTTTCGGAGATCGCACGCGACCTGCAGACGGCAGTGTCGAGGAACTCCAGCGACAGCAAGCGGGCGGTCGAGTCGATCGCCGGGCAAATGCGGGCGTTCGATGCCGCTGACGTGATCTACACGCTGAAGGTCGCGCCCGCGATCGGGAAGGCATTCGACAACGACGGCATCGCGGTCGGCACGGGCGGCGAGCAGATCGCTCAGTCGAGCTTCCTGCCGACCATCCAGTGGCTCGATCCGACGTTCGTCTCCCAGCAACTCTCGGGAGGCGCGGCGGCCAAGGACGGCACCGCCACTCCGGGCACCCACGGCCACAGCCTCGACAGCGTCTCGGCAGGCGGCTCAGACCTCTCACCGGACGCCGACAACTCGGTCCCCGGGAGCCCTCCGCCCGCATTCGCAGTCACCTTCACCAACGGCGGCGATGTCGACGAGTCGAACGTGACGATCACCGTGAAGGTCGAGGGCGGACCCACTCCGATCGTCGCCACCAAGACGGTCGCGCAAACGAAGGCGGGAGAGCAACAAACCGTGCAGGTCCCACTCGCCAGCGCCCCACCGATCGGAACGCCGGTCAAGGTCACGGTGACGGTTGCGACCGTGCCGGGCGAGAGCAACGGCGACAACAACTCGCAGACCTACCCGGTCACCTTCAACTGATCGAAGGCTTTACGGCCTCAACCGCACGCGTATCCTGACGCGGGATGACTTCCTCTTCCGGACTCATGGCGATCGCCGCGATCGCGATTGCCCTGACCTCCATCGCTGTCGGCATCGTGCTGGCCGTCAAGCTGCGACGGCTCAAGGCGGACCAAACCGTCCTCCTCGGGTCGGGGGAGCCCAGAGACCTCGTCGCCGAATCGGCCGAGAGCAGGCGGGTCCTGAACGGGCTGGTGGAGCAGGTCGAGCTGACGAACACGACTGTGGACAGCCGGTTCGATTCGATCGACGTCGCCCTGAGTCGCTCAATCAGTGGATTCTCGCTCGTCCGCTACGACGCTTACGACGAGGCCTCCGGCCAACAGTCGGTCAGCATCGCCTTGGTCGATTCGAGCGGCTCGGGCGTGGTCCTTTCATCACTGGTGAGGCGCGAGAGCGCGAGGTTGTACGCCCGTCTGGTCGGAGAGGGAAGCGATGAAAGCGCACTCTCGCCCGAGGAGGTCGAAGCAGTGAAGACCGCAAGGGAGAGGACTGTGCGGACGTGATGCGGGTTTCTTGCCTCGGCCCGGAGGGGACTGTCAGCCATGAAGCGCTGATCGCGGCGGCGCAAGGCGCAGGCTGTGAGGTCGAGCCCCTCCTGACCGCGACGATCCACCATGCGGTGACTGCGGTGACCACGGGCGAAGCGGACTTCGCCCTCGTGCCTCTGGAGAACTCCTTGGAAGGCGGGGTTGCAGCGACCCTCGACGAGCTGGTCGCCGCCCGCGGAATGACCCCGATCGTGGGCGAGCTGACCCACTCGGTGAACCACAGGCTGATAGCGAGAACCAAGCTCGCCCTGGAGGACGTCGAGGCGGTCGTGTCGCTCCCCTTCGTCGCCGACCAGTGCTCTCGCTTCCTCGAACGGGAACTCCCGGGCAAACCGCTGATCCCCGCATCCTCCACTGCCGACGCGGTCAGGACGGTCGCAGAGAGCGAAGGCCGGCTGGCGGCACTGGGGACGGCGCTGGCGGCGAGGCTGTACGGCTGCACGGTGATCGCCGAGGCGACAAACGCGGAGGACAACTCGACCCGCTTCGTCTGGCTTGCCGCAGACCCGGAGGCGGACCTCCCGCCGGGTGTCGATCTCGACTCGCCGCGCAAGACGTCGATCGTTTTCTGGGGTGCGGGAGCGGGATCGCCCGGGTGGCTCGTCGAGTGCCTCGGCGAATTCAGCGATCGCGGAGTGAACTTGACCCGGATCGAGTCGCGGCCCAGGCGGGACGGACTCGGCAGCTACGTCTTCTTTGCGGACGTCGAGGGCTCCGCGGACGACGACCGGGTCGCCGAGGCGATCAGCGGACTGCGCGGTCGGTCCGAGGAGGTCCGGTTGCTCGGCAGCTACCCCTTGGGCGACGCCTGAAACCGCCCTTCGCGTCACTAGACTCGGTCGGGAGCGATGGCGAAGACGCTCCCGCAACCGAGTGACCGGACCGGGCCCCCGAAGGGAGCTGAAAAGCTCGGGCGTCGTGGGAGGGTGCTGGTCCTCAACGCCACCTACGAGCCGATCAACGTCTGCTCCGTGCGTCGAGCAGTCGTCCTGTTGATCAAGCGACGAGCCGAGATCGTCGATCAGGGCCATTCAGCGGTCCGGGCGGAGTCGCTGGCGATCCCGAGACCACAGGTGATCCGCCTCGTGTCCTACGTGCGCGTTCCCCGAGATGCCCACCGGCGGAAGATCACCCGGCGGGCGGTGTTCGCAAGGGACGGCTGGTCGTGCCAGTACTGCGGTGATCCGTCGAACCTGACGGTCGACCACGTCATCCCGCGCAGCAAGGGCGGCCTCTCCTCCTGGGAGAACGTCGTCACCTCGTGCGCGCCCTGCAACCGCCGCAAGGCCGACAAGTTGCCGGCAGCCATCGGGATGCAGCCCCGCAGGAAGCCCAAAGCCCCAGGCCCGCAGGTGTTCATCCGGATCGCCAGCCCCAAGGTTCCCTTGGCCTGGCAGCCATACCTCGCTGACGCTGCCTGACCGGGCCCGGAACGCAGAAGGGGCGCCGCATTGCTGCGACGCCCCTCTGATGCTGCCGACTCATTCTCCGCTTCCCCCCAACTGCGCCGATGGGACCAACCCCGGCGGGGAAGTGGACGGTGTCACGGGTTGGATTCCGCTACGCGGAGTCGGCTCCACTGCCTAACGGCCCGACACCTCCAGAGTCCCACAAAGATTTGACACGATTTAGGACCACCTCCTTTCTCTGGTGAGCGGAGGGTAGCGAAGGGGTCCCCCGACGCAAGCCGGTTCCCTTTCCGGGCGCACCGGCAGTCTGCGGGCCCCGGCCAGCGAGCCCGGCATCAACCGATCAGAGCGGCTTCCGCGTTCAGGAATCGCCGTCGGCCGGCGACTCGTCAACCGGGGTCACGGTTTCGACGTCGGTCGAATCGTTGCCCGCTGCTGCATCTTCGCTGGCGGGCTGCGCGCTGAGCTCGTCCTGGACGCTTACGTCACGCACACCGGCCTCGGCGATCAGTGCCACCGCAGCGACTGTGTCGTCGTCCTTGACGTTCATCACGCGCACGCCCTGAGTGGAACGACCCTGCTTGCTGATCCCCTTCACGCCGGTGCGCTGGAGCTTGCCGCCCGTCGATACGAAGACGAGCTCTTGGTGCTCCTTGACGACCAGTGCGCCGGCGAGTCCCCCACGGGCGTCGGAGAGCTTGATCGTGCGAACGCCCATCGCCCCTCGCTTGGTCTCTCGGTACTGGTCGATCGGTGTCCGCTTGCCGAATCCGTTCTCGGTGACGACAAGGAGCTCCCTGGTCGGGTCGGCTACGTCCATCGCGAGAACGGCGTTGCCCTCCTGGTCGACGTTCATTCCCCTGACCCCGCTGGTCCCTCGACCCATCGGCCTGGTCTGGCTCTCGCTGAACCGGACGGCCTGACCGGAGCGGGAGACCATGATCAGCTCGTTGTCGCCCGTGGTGTTGCGCACGGCAACGAGTTCGTCATCCTCGCGGATCTTGATGGCGATGATTCCCTTGGTCTTGAGCTGTGTGTTGTACTCGGCCAACTCGGTCTTCTTGATCATCCCCCGCTTGGTCGCGAAGACGAGGTACTTGCCCTCGGTGCTGTCCTTGCCGAGACCGAAGTCCCTCGTCGAGAGCAGCGACTTGACGGTTTCGCCCTCTTCGAGCTCGAGCACGTTGACGATCGCCCGGCCCTTGCCGGTCCTCGCGCCCTCCGGCAGCTCGTAGACCTTGGTCCGGTAGACGCGACCCCGGTTTGTGAAGAAGAGGAGGTAGTCGTGGCTGGAACAGACGACGAGGTGCTCGAGCCAGTCGCCCTCCTTGGTTCCCATCCCGGTGACTCCGACTCCGCCTCGGCCCTGCTTCTTGTAGGTGTCGAGCGGCACTGTCTTGACGTAGCCGGAGTTGGTGATCGCGACGACCATCTGCTGGTTCTTGATCAGGTCTTCGATGTCGACGTCGTCCTCGGACGGGTTGATGTCCGTCCGGCGCTCGTCGCCGTAGGTCTCGGAGATCTCGGCGAGCTCCTCCTTGATCAGTGCGAGAACCTGCTTCTCGTCGCCAAGGATCTCGCGCAGCTCCTTGATCCTTTCGAGCAGGTCGGAGTGTTCCTGGCGGATCTTGTCCGACTCGAGAGCGGTAAGGCGCTGCAGGCGGAGGTCGAGGATCGCCTGGGCCTGGACCCGGCTGAGCTCGAACTCCTTGATCAGGCCTTCGCGCGCGAGCTCGGGATCCCGGGAGGCGCGGATCAGCTCGATCACCTCGTCGAGGCGATCGAGTGCGATCAGCAGGCCCTCGAGGATGTGGACCCGGGCCTCCTTCTGCCTCAGCTCGAACTTCGTCCTGCGAACGATGATCTCGCGCTGGTGATCGATGTAGTGGCCGATCACCTGCTTGAGCGAGAGGGTCTTCGGGACGTTGTTGACGAGCGCGACCATGTTGACCCCGAAGGTCGTCTGCATCGCCGTGTGCTTGTAGAGCTTGCTGAGAACGACCTTGGGGTTCGCGTCGCGCTTGAGCTCGATCACGAGGCGCATCCCGTGGCGGTCAGACTCATCCCTGACGTCGCTGATCTCAGGGATCTTCTTCTCGCCGACAAGCTCCGCGATCTTCACGATCAAGCCGCCGTCGCCACCCTTGCGCACTTGGTACGGGAGCTCGGTGACGATGATCGCCTCCCGACCCTGGCCGATCGGCTCGACTCCCGCCCTGGCACGGATGCGGACCCGTCCGCGACCCGTCTCGTAGGCATCGCGGATCCCCGTAAGGCCGTAGATCGTGCCGGCCGTCGGGAAGTCGGGGCCCTTGATGTGCTCCATCAGGCCCTCGACAGTGATCTCGGGGTTGTCGATCGTCGCGATCACCGCGGAGACGACCTCGCCGAGATTGTGCGGTGGGATGTTGGTCGCCATGCCGACGGCGATGCCGGCGGCCCCGTTGACGAGCAGGTTGGGGAAGCGGGACGGCAGCACGACCGGCTCCTGGCGGGACGAGTCGTAGGTCGGCGAGAAGTCGACAGTGTCGGCGTCGAGGTCGCGCATCAACTCGGTTGCGAGGCGATCGAGGCGCGCCTCCGTGTAGCGCATCGCCGCTGCCGAGTAGCCGTCGACGTTGCCGAAGTTGCCCTGCCCGTCGACGAGCGGGTGGCGCATCGAGAAGTCCTGGGCGAGGCGGACCAGGGTGTCGTAGATCGCGCTGTCGCCGTGCGGGTGGTACTTGCCCATCACCTCGCCGACGATCTGCGCGCTCTTGACGTAGCGGCGGTTCGGCTGGAGCCCGAGCTCATTCATCACATAGAGGACTCGCCTGTGGACCGGCTTGAGACCATCACGGACGTCGGGAAGGGCGCGACCGACGATCACGCTCATCGCGTAATCGAGGTAGGAGGAGCTCATCTCCTCTTCGATGGTGCGGATCTCGACGTTTCCGCCACCGAGTTAATCGACGCTCATGCCAGTCCTCCCTAGACGTCGAGGTTCGCGACACTCGAGGCACGCGCCTCGATGAACTCGCGGCGCGGCTCAACCACGTCGCCCATCAACTTCGAGAACAGGATCGAAGCCTGGACAGCGTCCTCGACCGTAACCTGCATCAGAGTCCTGCTCTCGGGGTCCATCGTCGTCTCGCGCAACTGCTCGGGGTTCATCTCGCCGAGGCCCTTGAACCTGGAGATCTCGATCCCCTTCTGCGAGAGGGACATGATCTCTTCCCTCAGAGCGGCGTGGGAATCGGCCTCGGCGGATCCCTCACCGACGATCACCGTGAAAGGTGCAGTCCCGGCGAGGTCTGTCAGCTTGGCGCGGACGTCCTTGACCTTCCTGTACTCGGTCGAGTCGAACAGCGAGACGGGAACCATGTGGCGCTTGACCAAGCCGGTGGCCCTCTCCCTTGCCAGCAACTCGACGGCGATCGGGTCTTCTGCGACGAACTCGAGCTCCCAGGCCCGGTCCTCCGGGGTCTTGGCCTTCGCCAGCTTGACGAGCTCCTTGGCGTCCTTGACCCCGGCATCGAGGATGTGGGTGACCGTCAGCAGCTCGTGAATCTCACTGCCGTAGTCGCTTCGCACGCGGGCGGACCAAGCTTCGTCCTCGCGGAGAAGCCGGCCGAGTGACTTCCACCGGGTCTCAGTCAGCTTGAGGGAGTTTCCGTTCGAATCGGTGACCGAGTACTTCTCGAGCTTGTCGTGGAGCAGGATCTCCTCGAGCTCCGACTCCTGCTCGACGTAGCGCTCCTGTTTGCCCGACTTGACCTTGTAGAGCGGCGGCTTCGCGATGTAGACGAATCCTGCGTCGATCAGCTCAGGCATCTGCCTGAAGAGGAGGGTCAGAGCGAGAGTCCGGATGTGGGCACCGTCGACGTCGGCGTCGGTCATCAGGACGATCTTGTGGTACCGGGCCTTCTCGATGTCGAACTCGTCACCGACACCGGTTCCGATTGCTGTGATCAGTGCCTGGATCTCGTTGTTCTGGAGGATCTTGTCGATCCGGCTCTTCTCGACATTGAGGATCTTGCCTCGCAGCGGGAGGATCGCCTGGGTGTGGCGGTCCCGGGCAGTGACGGCCGAGCCACCGGCGGAGTCGCCCTCGACGATGAAGATCTCTGCCAAAGACGGATCCTTCACGGCGCAATCGGCGAGCTTGCCGGGCAGCGTGCCCGACTCGAGCGCCGACTTGCGGCGGGTCAGATCACGGGCCTTGCGGGCTGCTTCCCTGGCACGCGACGCTGCAAGCGACTTGTTGACGATCGCCTTCGCCTCGGCCGGGTGCTCCTCGAGGAACTCGGCGAGCCCTTGGTTGACGATCGACTCCACGAACCCTTGCATTCCGGGGTTACCCAACTTGGTCTTCGTCTGGCCCTCGAACTGGGGCTCGGCGAGCTTCACCGACACGACCGCTGTCAGGCCCTCGCGGACGTCTTCGCCTGAGAGGTTGTCGTCCTTCTCCTTGAGCAGGCCTTTTTCGCGGGCGTACCTGTTGAGTGTCCTCGTCAGGGCCGAGCGGAAACCTGAGAGATGGGACCCACCCTCATGGGTGTTGATGTTGTTGGCGAAGGAGAAGATCGACTCCTGGTAGGACCCGTTCCACTGCATCGCGACCTCGACAGCGCCCTCGTCGCCGTCACCGGTGAAGGCTGCGACCTTCTTGTTGACGATGTCCTTCCCCTCGTTGAGGTAGCGGACGAAATCGGAGATCCCGCCTTCGTACTGGAACTCGACCTTGCGGGCCTCACCCGACTCGTCAACCTCCCGCTCGTCGATCAGGACGACCTTCAGCCCGCGCGTGAGGAAAGCCGTCTCGCGCAGGCGTTCCTCAAGGACGGAAAAATCGAACTCGAGGGTCTCGAAGATCTCGCTGTCGGGAAGGAATGTGATTTTCGTGCCCGTGTCGGAAGTCTTCTCGCCCTTCGCGAGAGCACCCTGGGGGTCACCCCTGCGGTACTCCTGGCTCCAGACATGACCGTCGCGACTGACCTCGACCCGGAGGTTCTCGGAGAGGGCATTGACTACCGAGACGCCTACACCGTGAAGACCGCCTGAGACCTTGTAGCCGCCGCCGTCGCCGAACTTGCCGCCGGCGTGAAGGACCGTCAACACGACCTCGACGGCCGGTTTCTTCTCGGTCTTGTGCATCGCCACCGGGATCCCCCGGCCGTCGTCGACAACCGTGCAGGAGAGGTCGGGGTGGATCGTCACCTCGACCGAGCTGCAGTGCCCGGCAAGGGCCTCGTCGACCGAGTTGTCGACCACCTCGTAGACGAGGTGATGGAGACCACGCGGACCGGTCGACCCGATGTACATGCCGGGCCGCTTGCGCACCGCGGATAGACCCTCGAGGACTGTGATGTCTTGAGCGTCGTAGCCGCTTTCGGCAGCGTCTTTCTTTGTCTTCTTATCAGCCATTTTCAGTGCCGTCCCAAGAGTCTCGAGTGGTCATCGCGATGGCGACCAAACCGTGGTGCAACGACCGCTCCACGGGACGGTTCAACACTACCACAGCAGGCACCCGGACGAACACCAATCGAGCCACTGAATCGCCCGGATTCTCAGGAAATCCGCTGATTATGAGCCGACCTTGCCGACGCTGAACCGGAGGCTCTCAACAGGCACCTCCGGACACTCCCTGGCGAGCGCTTCGAGCAGCTTCGGCGAGAGCATCTCGAGCTCCTGCGAATAGACACTCGACGAGCATGTGACAGAGAGTCTGCCGCCCCTCAGTGAGCCTGGTTGTGAGTGAGCCGCGAGCCCTTCCCCTACAACCCGGGGCCAGGCCCTCTCGAGCATCGCGATTGGGGTCTGTGGAGCGATCGAATCGACCAGTCGCTTGACCGCCGGGCCGAGCTTGCGTTCCGTCCCCCGCCTCATGCCACCCTCAAGCCCCGGTGGTCGTCGCCGGCCAGCGAGACCTTCCGCATCTCGGACTCGGCAACGTCGGGGACGTGCTCGAACTCGGTCGCAGTGATCAGGCATTGACCGAAGGCGGAGACCCTCCTGACGAGCAGCTCCCGCCGCTTGGAATCGAGCTCGCTCATCACATCGTCGAGCAGCAGGATCGGAGCGGTGCCCTTGGCCTCGGCGATCGCCTCCCGCTCGGCGAGGATGATCGCGAGCAGAGCGATCCGCTTCTCACCCTGGGACGCGTGGTCCTTTACATCGCGGCCGTCACGGCGGATCAGCAGGTCTCCGCGATGCGGGCCGTGGTGGGTGTAGCCGCGAGTGAGATCTGCAGGGCGGTCCGCGACGAGCTTCCCAACGAAGGCATCCGGCTCGAGCTCGCATCCAGGACGGTGGGTAACTTCGAGCTTGCCGACCAACCCGAGTTCGGCTGCGATCCGTGCGGCCGGTTCAGCGATGACAGCGACCGCCTCCTCGCGAGCTGCCGCCAGTCTGGTGCCGGCTCGGGCCAACTCCGAATCCCAGGCATCGATCGACGATCCGAGGGCACCCGCGTGCCCAGCGCTGGCGATCAGCGCGTTGCGCTGGACCAGGGCACGGTTGTACTCGTTCCTCAAACCGGCTAAGGCCGGTCTCAATGCCGAGGAGAACTGATCCATGTGGGCACGGCGCCCTCCGGGTGGGCCGCTGATCAGGGCGAGGCGGTCGGGTAGGAAGACGATGACCAGAGGCCTCTCGAACCCGGGGTCTGTTCGCTCGATCACGGTACCGTCGAGTTTGAGTTCCTTGTTGCCGGCCCGATCGAGTGCTGCGCTGATAACTCTGGTCCCGTGAGATCCAGCGATGGAGATCTCGACCCTGGCGGCCCGTTCTCCGTGGGCGATCACCTGACGATCACTCGAGGTCCGGCAGGACCTCCCGGTCAGCCCGAAGTGGATCGCTTCGAGGATGTTGGTCTTGCCCGATCCGTTTGGACCTGCGATCACGGTCAACCCCGGCCCCAGTTGAACGTCGAAGCGACTGTGGCTGCGGAAGTTGCGCAGCGAAACAGCTGCGAGTGCCACGGGACCTAAGCGTTGAGCCTGATCGGCATGATCAGGTACATGAAGCCGCTCCCGTCGCCGGATTCGATCAATCCGGGTCGCAGGGAGCTGATCAGCTTCAGGATCAGGTCTCCTTCACCCGCGCTCTCGATTCCGTCACGGAGGTAATCAGGGTTGAACCCGATGTCGAGGTCTTCGCCGTCGAATGGAACAGGCAAGGTCTCGGTTGCCTCACCGATGTCCGGTGTCTGTGCGCTGACAGTGAGGGTCCCCTTGGTGAATGACAGGGTCAGCGGCTTCGTCCGCTGGGCAAGCAAGCTGATCCTGCGGATGACTCCTCCCAGCTCCTCGCTGGAGATCCTCAATTCGTGCTCGAACTTCTCAGGCAGGAGCTCCCTGTACTTGGGGAACTGGCCGTCGATCAGCCTTGAAGCCAGAACAATGCCGCCGAAATCGAAGACGACTTGGGTTTCCTGAAGAGAGATCAGAACTCCTTGGTCTGATCCCTGCGACAGCCTGACCGCCTCCTGCAACGCTCTGGCCGGGACGTTCGCATCGAACCCCTCCGGGATCTCCTCCTCCAGCTCGGTTTCCTTGAAACTGAGCCTGTAGGAGTCGGTTGCGACCATCCTCAGGACCTTGCCCTCTACTTGGAACAAGACTCCCGTAAGGACCGGCCTCGTCTGGTCGGTACTGGCTGCCTTCTCAACTCGTTTGACTGTTGACTCGAGGGCTGCGGCGGGAATCGTCACAGCTGAGTTACCGCCAGATGCCGGAAGGGTCGGGAAGTCCTCGGCCCTCAGGGTCTTGAGATCAAATGTCGCTGAGCCGGCAGTTATCTCGACGTCCTGGGTAGCTCCCCTTCCGACTATCGAAACAGTTCCACCGGGAAGGGATCGGACAACGTCGGCGAACAGCCGGGCGGGAAGCACGACCTCGCCGGCAGTCTGGACCTGACCTTCTAGCGGAAGCCTGACGGAAAGCTCGAGGTCCGTGGCACGCAACTCGATCCCGCCGGACCCTGCCGCCAGTTGTACTCCGGTGAGAGCTTGGATCGAAGTCCTGCTTGATGCGATCCTGGAAGCTGCCTGAAGACCTTCGAGCAGGGCCTCGCGATCGACAGTGATCTGAGGGGTTCCCTTTGTTTGAGAAGTAGAAGTCATAGGAGTGTTGATCGTGTTGATCGTGTTCACTACTCCGGGCGGAAGCCATTCACGCGAGGGCTGGATCCTTTCATTCGGCCCGGTCGTCTCCGCCCACGATACGGCGCTCGAGCGACTTTACGGTGAGGGCCGCCTTCGGGTCCGAGGCAACCCGTTCCCTGACCCTCTTGCAGGCGTTCAGAACAGTCGAATGGTTCCTTCCACCGAAAGCCATTCCGATCTGCGGGAGTGGTTCACCTGCGACCTCTCGCGACAGGTACATCGCAACCTGCCTCGGCCAAACGATCCGCGCGGACCTCGACTTCGAATCGAGCTCCACCACCGATACGCCGAAGGTCTCGGACACCATCTGCTTTATCTCCCTTGCTCCCGGCGTCGGCTCGGCGTTGCCGTTCCTTCCCGGGTAGAGCTGGTCCAGGACTTGACCTGCGAGGTCACGGCTGAGCCTGGTCCCCGTCAAGGATCCATAGGCGACCACTCGGATCAGCGCTCCTTCGAGCATCCGGACGTTCCCCTTGACCCTCTCGGCGATTGCCTCCATCGCTTCCACGGGCACGTCTCCGAGAGAGTCTCTACGGGCCCTCATCGCGAGGATCGCCATCCTGCTCGGCATGTCGGGGGGTGCAATGTCCGCCACAAGTCCCGAGGCGAACCTGTCCCTGAGTCTTTGCTCGAGAGCGTCGAGGTCACCAGGCATCCGGTCGCAGGTGACGACCACCTGTGATCCACTGTCGACCACCTGGTTGAAGGTGTGGAAGAACTCCTCTTCAGTCCGGCTCTTGCTCGCGAGGAACTGGGCGTCGTCGAGCAGCAGAAGGTCTACGTCCCGGAAGCGTCCCTTGAACGAAGTCATGTCACCCCTTCGGATCGAATCAACGAACCGATTGGTGAAGTCCTCTGCGCTGGTGAACGCGACCTTCAGCCCAGGTGTGTGCTGTTGAGCGAGGTTCCCGATCGCGTGGAGCAGGTGGGTCTTGCCTGTCCCGGGGGGTCCGTAGATGAAAAGGGGGTTGTAAGTCTGCGAAGGCATCTCCGCTACCGCAAGTGCTGCGGCGTGGGCCAACCGATTCCCTTCACCGATCACGAACTGGTCAAAACAAAGCTTCGGGTTGAGGGTGAGGGTTGGTTTGCAATCACCTGCACTTTCCTGTTTTTCGGACCCGGATGAGGCTGTTGCCGAATCGATTGGGCGAACCTTCCCAGGAGACGTAAGTTCGACCCTCGTTGCCTGCCCGCGGACATTCTCAGCGGTGCGTTGGAGCGCCTCTCCGAAACGACTCTCCACCCAACGCCGGATCGAATCCGGAGCTTCCACCACGAGTACTCCGTCCTCGAGCAGGGCCGGCTTCAGAGGGTCGATCCAGACTTGGAATGTGGAGTCGCTCACAGCCGACCTCAGGTCGCTGCGGATCCGGTTCCAGGTGTTCTCGAGTTCGCTCAGTGTTGCCCCCGTCGTCGACCTGGGACCTGAAAGGCCACAGATCACCGCCGGCCGCGAGCGTAGTCAAGGTCATTCACCCTCTCTGATGCGCTTGGCGCATTTATCGGCTTTTTCGTCTCGGGCTGCCGGAGCGCCTGTCCAACAGGGCAGTTCGGATGGCGCGCCCGACGCAGGTGGCTCCGGGGTTGTAGACTCTGTCGCCAGATGAAGCGCACCTACCAGCCCAAGAAGCGCAAGCGCGCGAGGACGCACGGTTTCCGTGCCCGCATGCAGACCAAGGCCGGTCGCCGGGTTCTGGCTCGCCGCCGCGCCAAGGGCCGCAAGCGCCTGACTGTCTAGTGGCCGGGTCGCAGGGTCGTCGCGGGCGGATCACCCGCAGCGCCGACTTTGACCGCGTCTACAGAAGCGGCAGGTCCCATGCCAACCGCCTGCTCGTTGTCCACACGTTCCCCCGCGGGGACGACGAGCCCTCGCGGCTTGGTCTTTCGGTGTCACGAAAGGTCGGGGGCGCGGTTGAACGCAATCGGGTCAAGCGGCTGATCCGCGAGGCTTTCGTCGATCGAGGGGAAGCCCTCTCCTCAGGGCAGGACATCGTCGTCGTCGCGAGGGCCGGCATCAGTGAATTCGTTGACCGTGAAGGCCTCGAGGGTGTTACCGGTGTCCTCGACGAGCTCCTTGCCGAGGCTGGCGTGATCGTCGCTGGTGAGTCCGAATCATCAAGCGGAGCGGGCGATTCCCGTGAGGTTGACGAATGAGCCCCGATCAATCCCAGGACCCTGGCCTGCTCAGGCGGTTCGTAACCGCACCCATCCGGATCTGGACTCGCGCGATCTCCCCGTTGATGCCGCCGAGGTGTCGCTACGAGCCATCATGTTCGCGGTACGCGACACAGGCGATCGAGGAGTTGGGCATACTCCGCGGGTCGGTCCTTGCCGTCTGGCGGCTGCTGAGATGCAACCCATGGAGTCCCGGAGGGATTGACAGGGTCAGCGATCGCAGGCTGTTCAGGCCCGACTCGATTACACCCACTGAACCTGTGCATAACCGTTGAGCAACCTGTTCATAACAGCGAACATCATCAGCGACGCGCTTGCGCCGCTTATCGCCGTTTTCGAGAAGCTGCTCGTGGCGATCCACTCGGTGATCCCCTCCTGGGGCCTCTCGATCATCGTGATGACGATCGTCATCAGGGCGGCGTTGATCCCCCTCACCCTCAAACAGATCCGCTCGATGCAGGCGATGCGGGAGCTCAGTCCTGAGATCAAGGCGATGCAGGAGAAGTACAAGGGCGATCGCCAGCGGATGAACGAAGAGATGATGAAGTTCTACCGCGAGAACCAGATCAACCCGCTTGCGTCGTGCCTCCCGCTGCTCGCACAGGCGCCTGTATTCATCGCTCTGTTCTACATGCTGCAGCAGGATCTCAAGCCGCACATCTGCCCCAACATCACAACTTACGCGGCCAGCATCAACAAGTCGGTCAGTCAGGTCGCCTGCGGCCAAGTGCCCGGCTCGACTGCTCAGAAGTTCCTCTTCATTCCCGACCTGACAGCCAAGGCGACAGGCGCTGTCCTGGTGGTGCTGATTGTCCTCTACGTCGGATCTCAGCTCGGTTCGAGCCTCGTGATGATGCAGCCGACGATGGACAAGACGCAGCGCTACATCATGTTCGCTCTGCCGTTGATCTTCGTCGTCTTCATCATCAACTTCCCGGCCGGCTTGATGGTCTACTGGATCACCACGAACCTTTGGACGGTCGCTCAACAGTGGGTGGTCAAGAAGACATCGCCCCCATTAACCCCTGTCGCTGTCGGCGCCAGTTCGGGTTCCAGTTCTGGCTCGTCACCTCCAGCGGAAGGTGACAAGAAGGGCTCCGGAGGCCTGTTCGGCAGGTTGCTCGACGCTTCCGCTGCGGCCAGTGCCGAGAAGGCCGAGCGAGATGCCGCAAAGGGATCGTCTGACAAGACCAAGCCGGGTAAGCCCGCCAAGCAGACCGGCACTGCCGACAAGGGGTTGCGAAAGAAGTCATCATCCGAGGGCAAGGGCGACGGCGGCGATGACGCCAAGCCCTCAGGCAAGAAGAGCGGACCACCACCACAGCGAAACAAGAAGAAGCGGACGGGGAGAAGAAGATGAGCGCTGAAGATCGGGTCAGGAACGTCGTCGAGGCAGTCGTCGGCGCCTTGGACCCAGACGCTGAGGTCGCGATCGTCGACGACGGGGAGACCCTGAGGATTGACATCGAAGGCCCTGATCTGGGCCAGATCATCGGCCGCCATGGCGCCACTCTCGAGGCGATCCAGCACATCTCCTACCGGGCAGCATCGATGCAGGAAGATGGCCGCAGGCGTGTCGACATCGACGCTGGCGGTTGGCGGGAGCGCAGGACCGAGGAACTGAAGGACATCGCCGACAGGGCGGCAGATGATGCTGTTGACACCGGTGAGAGCGTCGCCCTGCCCCCGATGTCTTCGTCGGAGCGCCGTGTTGTCCACGAGTACCTCCGTGAGCGCGAGGATGTTGACACGGTCAGCGAGGGCCGCGAGCCAAACCGTCGCCTCGTTGTCGAACCGCTCGACGACTGAAGATCGCCTGCCGCAGGCTGGATTGCCCGACGAGGCCCGTTTCACATGAAACGCCCAACATCGCTTGAGGAATCCGGGCGATCCGAGTGAAGACACCCCAGCTTCATCCTTCGCCAGTAACGCCCCGTTTCACATGAAACGCGACAACGAGAAGGCGATCCAGCGCCGCCTGGCGGATCTCTGCTCCGCCCACGACCTCGATCGGGAGACCGGCACCGCTTTCCGTAGCGTCCTTGAGTCTCTCGCTGACGAGCACGCCCCCACTGCTGTCAGGGACCCCTCAGAGGGGGTCAATGTCCACATCGCTGACTCTCTCTCTGGTCTTGAATCACCGGAGCTGCAGGGGGCGGAGCTGATCGCGGACATCGGTAGCGGTTGCGGGATCCCCGGGCTCGTGCTGGCGGTGGCGCTCCCACAGGCAAGGGTGATCGCTGTCGAGGCGTCGGGACGAAGGTGCGAGTTCATCGAAGCGGCAGCTTCGAGGGCGGGCATCGGCAACATCGAGGCAGTCAAGTCGAGGGCTGAGGAGTGGTCTGACGGCTTGGGGAAATGCGATCTGGTCGTGGCTCGAGCTGTCGCTCCTCTAGCTGTGCTGGCCGAGTACGCAGCCCCACTGCTCAAACCGGGGGGCGCGTTGGTGGCCTGGAAGGGCACGCCGGAACCCGAAGAGCTCGAGGCAGCGGGGAAGGCGGCAGTGGTCCTCGGGCTGGAACAACTCGATGCGATCACCGTCAAGCCTTGGCCAGGGGGTGGGCGCAGACAGCTCCAACGCTTGCGCAAGGTGGGTCCCACCCCAGCCGGCTATCCGCGTCGGGCCGGAATGGCCACAAAGCGGCCCCTCGGTCAGTCCTGATCGCCAATTCCCGGTGCCGGGTGACTGCGCGGGACGGGTGATCCCGCCCCGCTGATGGCCGCGCGGGACCGACGCCCGTCGGTCGCCGGCCGCGAGCCGGTTTGAACTGCTTCGAGTGGGCGCATATGCAGGCTGGGCGGTCTTCGGCCGGGAGGTTCCGACCGACCCCATCTCTACCTTGGATGGTGTGGGAAGGATCTACGCGGTAGCCAATCAGAAGGGCGGGGTCGGCAAGACGACCACCGCGGTCAACCTCGCGGCGTGCGTAGCCGAGGCCGGTTACTCGACCCTCCTGGTCGACATCGACCCCCAGGCCAACGCAACGGTCGGCGTCGGCCTCGCGAAGGACCTGACGCCTTCGATTTACGAGGTCCTCTCCGGCCAGGCACCGACAGCAGCGACCATCCGCGCCACCGAGATCAAGAACCTCTCGGTGGTGCCGGCAACCCCAGCATTGGCGGGCGCCAGCGTTGAGTTACCGAGGACGGAGGGCTTCCAGGACGTGCTCAGGGACGCTCTCGATTCGGTCCGCGAGGGGTTCCAGTTCATCTTCCTCGACTGCCCGCCGTCGCTCGGCCCCCTGACAGTCAACGCTCTCGCAGCCGCAGACGAAGTGATCGTGCCCGTCCAGTCCGAGTACTACGCCCTCGAGGGCCTCGCCGGACTGCTCGAGACGCTCGAGCTAGTTCGCAGGGACCTCAACCCCTCTCTCACGGTCTGCGGCCTGGTGCTGACGATGCACGACCCACGTACTCGGCTGTCACGCGATGTCGAGCAGGAGCTGCGCACCCACTTCCCCCGGCTGGTGTTCGACACCGTCATCCCGAGGAATGTCCGAATAGGAGAATCACCGAGTCATGGCCGCCCGGTGATCCATCACGATCCGAACTGCGCCGGCGCCGAGGCCTATGTCGCGCTCGCGAAGGAGGTTGCAGCCCGTGGCTGAACCAGCAAGGTCCCAGACAGGTCTCGGCAAGGGATTGGGAGCACTTCTCTCAGTCGTCCCGAGGGAAGACGGTCGCCCCGAGCGGCTCCTGACCGTGCCGATCACGGCAATCGTCCCCAACCCGCGCCAGCCGCGACGGTCATTTGACGAGAAGGCGCTAGAGGCACTCTCCGGATCGATCCGCGAGCGCGGCGTTCTGCAACCCGTCCTCGTGAGGGACGCCGGCGGCGGCAAGTACGAGTTGATCGCCGGCGAGCGCCGCTGGCGGGCTGCCTCGGCTGCCGGCCTGATGGAGATTCCGGTCGTGGTCCGCGAGGACGACGACGCAGTTGCCCTCGAGGTCGCCCTGATCGAGAACATGGCCCGTGAAGACCTCAACCCCGTCGAAGAGGCGAAGGCTTGCGCCGCCCTCGTTGACGAGCTCGGCCTCAGCAAGGAGGAGGTGGGCCGCCGCGTGGGGCGCAGCAGGGCTGCGGTCTCCAACCTGATCCGGCTCCTCGACCTTCCCGATGAGGCGCTCGCGATGCTCGAGGACGGGCGATTGAGCGAGGGTCACGGCAGGGCGCTGCTGATGGCTCCTCGCCACGACGATCGCCGCCGCCTGGCATCCGAGGCATTCAGCCGTTGCTGGTCGGTCAGGACGACCGAGGACAGGGCCCGCGACGCTGTCGAGGGTCGCTCAGTGTCAAGTTCACTGCACCCCGATCATGAGGCTGCCCTTGCCGACCTGCTCGATTCGCTCGAGCGTGCCCTGCCGGGTGAGGTGAAGATCAGGGCCAAGGGCGACGGGTGCAAGGTGACCCTCTGGTTCGACTCGATGAAGGACGCGGCCAAGCTGGCGAAGCGGCTCGACAAGGGCTCCTGAGCGATGGCCGAGCTCAACTCCGCATCGGCTACCGCCGCCCTTGCGGGTGGGACGGGAGCTCTCGGAGCCCTGGCCGTAGGGGCTCTCGCTACCGGCGCCCTTGCGATTGGAGCGCTCGCCATCGGCCGGCTTGCAGTGGGCCGGCTCGTCGTCAAGAAGCTGAAGGTCGCCGATCTCGAGGTCGGCAACCTCAAGGTCGGTCGGCTCGAGGTCGGTGAACGAGTCGGTTGATCCGCCCACGAAGGTGCGCTCGGTCGCTCGCCAGCGCTCCAGACCGGCTTTAGCCAGCGGCACTTTGCGGCGGAGGGCCTGAGTCACTATCCTGACGGCTCAAAGTAACCGGTAAATCCATATAGAGAGGAAAACAGCGACCATGATCTCAAGAAGACTTAGCGTCGCACTGGCGTCGGCCGCTCTGTCGGCAGCCTTGGCATTACCGGCCGGAGCGGGCGCGCAAGCCGTCTTCCTGACGCTTCCGACGGCGAGTGGATTCACCACGACGACAAGCGACGTAACGATGAGCGCCAAGGGCCAGCTCGCCGCAATTCCGCTGAAGAGCTTCTCATTCAGGGGCAGTTTTCCGACCACCGCTGCTGGGGCCTCCTCCAGGCCAAAATTCGAGGCTTCGCTCTCGAAACTCGTCGATGCCAACTCACCGAGGATCTTCTCCGCCTTTGTTTCGGGTGCAGCGATCCCGACTGCCGCGATTTGGATCAACGACGCGGCGGGGAGCCGGCCGTCGACCACGGTCCTGAAGTACTGCTTCACCAACGTCCTGTTTTCCAAGCAGGAGCAGATCAGCCTGACCGGGGGCAATCCGACTGAAGAAACGGTGGATTTCAGCTTCGGCTCGGTCGTGATGGCCCAGGCCACCCTTGACAGAGGAACCGGTTCGGTGCTCGCGCCGGTTCGAGCCGGTTACGACCTTGTCGCATGGCGGATCATGGGCGTGGCCACCCTCCCGGTCACCAACTGCTGATCGGGATCTCAGATCCCGCCAGCCAAGCCGACAGCCGCTGCCGCGGCGACGACCAACCCGGTCGACCAGGTGATCGCTCCGACGGTGACGCGCATGTCGAGCCCGTAGAGGTGGGCGACGACCAGCGCGTTGATCCCTGCCGGCATCGCAGCCTCGAGGAGGAATGTGTCGGGCACCGTGATCAGCAGCGCTGAGAGCCCGATCATCACTCCCGGCGCTACGACCAGTCGGAGCAGGACGGCAGTCGCGACCGGGGCGGTGAAGGGCGGGGGAAACAGCCTCACCCCTGACTCGTCGTGCTCAAGCATCAGGTTGACGCCGAGGGCGAAGAAGCCGATCGGCGCGATCCCGAGCGCCATCGCGTGGGCAAGATCGGCTCCCCAGCTCGGATTGAGCGAGTGGGGCACCAAGAGTGCCGCGATCAGCGCGTAGAGCGGCGGGTTGCGAGTGAAGAAAGCCTTGACCCGCTCACCGGAGGTTCGGCCCGCCTTGGTCCCGTAGGCGGCTCCGACCGCGAAGCCGATCAGCAGCACCACCGGGACGTTGATCAGGTTCTCGTAGATCACGGCGAGGCCGATCTGGTCGTTGCCGATCAGCATCGCCGTCAGGGGGATCCCCAGGTAACCGGTGTTCGCGATCACGACGCAGGCCATCAGCGCACCCGATGCCGGCCGCGGGAGCCTGAGCACCTTGGTCCCGATTACCCAGGCGATGGCGAGGACGGTCAAGCGTTCCGCCCAACCGAAGGCGAGACCGGCCCCGACGGCGTTGGTGAGCTTCAGCGAGATGACCGTGAAGAACACGACGACCGGCATAACCAGGTAGACGATCCCTGTCAGCAGGCGGCCGGAGAGGAGCTTCGCGTCGGCCTTCCATCGTCTCTCGGCGAGCACCCCGGCAAGCAGTGCCAAGAGGCTGGCGGCAGCGATCCCGATCACGCGGGCGAGGATCGCACACCGCCTCTCGGAGCCGTCCCCTCCCGTCCGGCGTTCAGGTCACCGTCTGGTGCGGCTCTGTGGAACTTCGCGCGGTCCAGAGATCAGCGCAGCAGGACGGCTTGTACGACGTTGTTGCTTCCGTCATAGCGGCGCCAGGTGATGGTGCTCGCTCCGTTGGGTGCCGTTGCGACCTGAGGGCTGCTTGCGTCTTGGCCGGGTGCGCTGAGGTTTAGGACTGGTCCCTTCTTGCCCTTCGCGTCGATTCGCACTGCTTGGACGATCAACTTGCTTCCTTCATAGCGGTACCAGGTGATGGTGCTCGCTCCGTTGGGTGCCGTTGCGACCTGCGGGCTGCTTGCGTCTTGGCCGGGTGCGCTGAGGTTTAGGACTGGTCCCTTCTTGC
>JBAXRO010000023.1:0-27363 GCA_037131165.1 Actinomycetes bacterium
AGCCAGGCACCAACGAAGCCGTAGAGGCTCGGGAGTCGCTCGACACCGACCGGGGAAAGGAGGTCGGCCAGCGCCCCCCGGGGGCCGAGTGCCGCGATGAGCAGGTAGGCACCGATGTAGCTGGGGATCACGAGCGGCAGCGCGCAGACGGCCGCCCAAGCCTTGCGGCCGGGGAGATTGGTACGGGAGGTCAGCCAAGCGAGGGGAATACCGAGCGCCATGGTTGTCAGTCCGACAGCGGCAGCCAGGCCGACGCTCCGGACGAGGAGGCCAACGGTGTCCGCTTCGCGGATCGCCTGCCACGCCTCACCGGGGTCCCCTCCCACCACCACGAGCAGGTAGAAGGCAGGCAGCGCGCACAGCAGGGCGACAGCAGCGGCCGTGATCCCAAGCGCGGCCGGGACACGGCGACCACGCCGGACTGCAGCGGCTCGCGCAGTCGCCGTCAAATCAGAGAACTCCCGCCTTGCGCATCAGCGCGAGCGTTCCCTCGAGGTCGGAGAGATCGGCGAGGTCGACGTTCGGGGACTGGATGTCCGCCAGCGCCGGGAGGGACGGGTCGGGGTCGACTCCCTTGACGAGCGGGTATTCACCGGTCTCCTCGACGAAGTACTGCTGGCCCTTCTCGGAGAGCGCGTACTCGGTGAAGAGGCGGGCTGCCTTCTGGTTGGAGGCGCTGCGCAGAATCCCGACCCCCGCCACGTTGACGAGGCTGCCGACGTCGCCGCCGGGGAAGAAGTGGATCTTGACCGGGTAGTCGTCGCCCTTCGCCTCTCCCTCCTTGATTCCCTCAAGGATGTAGTAGTGATTGATCAGTCCGACCTTGATCTCACCGTTCGCTACAGCGTCGCGAATCTGGGAGTTCTTCTCGTAGGGCTGAGTGTCGTTCGACTTCATCGCCTCAAGCCAGTCGAGGGTGGCCGCATCTCCCTTCTCGAGGCGCATCGCGGTCACGAACGACTGGAACGACGCGTTGGTCGGCGCCCATCCGACCTTCCCCTTCCACTCAGGCTTGGTGAGGTCGAAGACGGATTTGGGCAGTTGATCCGGCTTGACAGCGCGACTGTCGTAACCGAGCACCCTGACGCGCCCGGTGATGCCGACCCAATCGCCCGCCGCGGACCGATACTTAGATTCGACGCGATCGAGAATCGAGGCCGGAAGCTTGCCCAGGAGGCTGCTCTGCTGGAGCGCACCGAGCGCGCCGGCGTCCTGACTGAAGAAGAGGTCTGCCGGGCTGCGGTCGCCTTCCTCGCGAATGGTTGCGGCCAGTTCAGAGCTGCTCCCGTAGCGGACCTTCACGTCGATCTCGGGATGCTGCTTCTTGAACCGATCGATCAGCGGACCGACGTATTCCTGGTCCCGGCCGGAGTAGATCGTCAAGGCTCCCGAGCCATCAGTGGACGCTCCTCCTCCACCGGAACCACAGCCGACGAGAGCGAGCGGCACCAGCAGAGCGGCGATGCAGAGGCGGGACTTGGGGGCGAGTGACAAGGCTGTTTCCTTTCCGGTCGGGGCAGTCAGGCGGGCTGCGGGACGGGTCGCCGCAGGGCGCGCGGACCGCACCGTAGCAAATTCCTAGTGCCGCGGTAGGAAATGCCCGGCGGGCCTCGCCGGCCTTGCCTGTTGGCTGGCCACCCCGGCAACGTGGGGCCCAGCGAGCGGCTCGGTCAGCGAGGTTCGGACAACCTCAGCCTCAGGTAGCGCAGCCGGTTGACCAGCAGCAGCCAGAACGCCATCGAAGCGACCCCGACCCGCCAGTCGCTCGGGGTCGCGAGCCAGGCGAGGGCTCCGATCACGAAGGTCACCGCCGAGATGGCCAGGAGCTCCACGGGCGAGTCGCCGTCGCCCTCATCGCGGGTGAGGGTCCGCATCGCGGCGATCGCGAGGATCGCCAATCCGACTCCGCCGACCGCGACCATCGCGATCCAGTCGCCGTAGGTTTTCTGGAACGCCGGTGCGACGTACCAGACCAGTCCGATCCCGGCGATCAGCAGGGCCGACCCGAGGACGAAATGGGCGAGCAGCCAGGTGCGAACGGTCGCGGGCCTGTTCGGGGCCGGGAAGGCTGCGACATTCCGTTCGTAGAGCGTCCAGACCATCCAGACCGCAAGGGCCACGAAACTGAGCTGGAGGATGTCGGCCGGGGCCGAGTCGTCCTCATGGACAGTGACAACGGTCTTGACGAATACGTCGCCGAGAATGATCAGGACGAACAGCCCCACCCGCTCGGAGAGGTGTTCCCTGTCGAACGGGAACCGCTCGAGCGTCCGGCCGAGCGACGGGCCCGCGGTGGAGATGAGGATTGACGCGAGGGCGACGATCCACAGGACCGAACCCCACGGCGAGGGCGGGTACTCCGAGACGACGAAGAGGCCCGCCGCGAACAGTGCGGCGTTGCGCCTGGCGCTTGCGAGGTCGGCGAGGTCTGGGCGCCAGCGGCGACCGAGTTCATGGGTCAGCGCGACCGCCAGCATGATCGCCGCAGACGGCATGCCGATCTCCTGCGGCAGGTTGTCGAGCCTGAGCGGGTCGCCCTCGACCAGTGACAGGGCGACGATCCCGATCAGCTGGGCGAGGAACGAGGCACGGAGCAGGCTGACGGTCGGCCGGGCGCCGAGCTTCGGGGCGAACGGATCCCCGAAGCGATTGAAGAACAGCGCCGACTGCTCCCACGCCCAGAAGATCACGACCAGCTTCAGCGCGAGGACCGCGGCCGACTCCCAGCGCGGGTCCTTGCCGAAGTCGACCCCGAAGCTGAGGAATGCGCCGATCAGCGCGAGGTCATAGAACAGCTCCGCCCAAGCGGGTCGTTGGGACTCGGCGGGAGGCATCGGACGGGAGTCTTTCAGTTGGCCCCGGTGCCGGAGCCTTTCGAGGCGCGACGGGATAAGGGGCGTCGGGCTAGTCGCCGTTTCCGACAGCCGCCTCCGCCGGGTCGGGCTCCGGTCGCCCCACTTGCGGCTGGTTCGCACTTGGCCAAGCGCCGGGGGCGCGGGCGACCCGCGGAGCCTCAACCGCGCCGCTGCACCTCGAGCCACGCGAGGAACGACGCCGGCGCGAAGACCGGGAGGTCGGGGGCGAGTGCAAGCAGGTCACCGTCGCCGCTGACGATCACGGCTTCGCTCGCCCTCGCGAGGGCGATGAGGTAGTCGTCGCCGGCGTCACGCGAGACCGAGGGCGGGTCCACGACGTCGTCGCGCATCACGGCACCGCGCTCGATCAGGCGGACCAACGCAGTCGAGTCCTCCTGCGGGATCCGCTTGCGGATCTTCGGGTAGGCGAGGGTGCGGTCGAGCTCGGCGATCAGCCTCGGGGAGGCGACCATCTCGAACTGGCCCTCAAGCCAAGCCAGGAGCACTGCGGCCGGAGCACCGTTCGGCGACAGGGCAGCCGAGACGGCGACGTTCGGGTCAACGACTGCCCGCAAGGCTCAGCGGTGCTCGGCGGCGGACCGTTTGCGGGAGGCGTGCTGGGCCTCCAGCGCCAGGTCCATCGCGTCGGCCTCCGGCATCGGCTCGACCTTCGCCCAGAGATCCCTGAGAGTGTCGAGCCCAAGGTCGCGCCGGACGGCGGCCTCGATCAGCTTGCTCTCGCCCTCGCCTGTCGCGGCGGAGCGCAGCTTGACCGCTCGAAGGACGTCTTCGTCGATCGTGAGAGTCGTTCTGACCTTCGGCATACTGTCATCTTAGCATCAGGATGCGCCCCGGTGCCTGGAGTCGCCCCCAACCGACGCTGTAGCACGCGTGCTACGCTTCGGGGGTGGGGCGAAAAGTAACCCAACGGGAGCTACGCAACGAGAGCGGCTCGATCATGCGAGGCCTCGACAGGGGGGAGAGCTACGTGGTGACCCGAAATGGAGTTCCCGTGGGTGAGCTGAGACCAGTCGGTCGCAGCGAGTTCACGAGCAGGGAGGCGCTGCGGGAGGTGTTCCGCGGAGCGCCGGCGGTCGACTGGGCCGCCCTCAAGCACGACGTGCGCGAGTGGTTCGCCGATGACGGGGATGAATCGGACCCGTGGGAGCGAGCCGAGCACCGCTCGCGGAAACGCGCCGAGGACGCGGGCAAGACCTCGAAGTGATTGGCGCGGCGCACGAGCGGGCACTGCTCGACACCTCAGTGGTGATCGGTTTCGACTTCGCCCAGGTCGAGCTCCTGCCCGGGGAGTGCGCGATCTCAGCGCTCACACTGGCCGAGCTTTCGTCAGGCCCGAGCGCCGCGACCAACGAAGCTGTCCGGGCCGCTCGTCAGGACCGCTTGCAGCGGGTCGAGGCAGCGTTCTGGGCTCTGCCGTTCGACTCCCAGGCGGCACGTGCGTTCGGTCGCATCGCCCCCGAGCTGCGGTCGGCAGGCAGAAAGCCACGAGGCGCCAACCTCGCCGACTACCTGATCGCCGCCACGGCGCTCTCCCACGACCTACCGCTGTATACGCTCGATCCCGAGGACGTCTCACCACTCGCGAGCCTGATCGAGATCATCCCGATCACGGCCTGACGGCGAGCTTCGAAACGGCGAGACCCGAACCCGACCCGGGGAGACCACGGCCCTCAGCCGCGTGCTCTGCCAGCTGACGCTCCTCACCGCGGCGCACGGACTTTCCTGCCGGCTGCCCTCGACCCTTGGGCGCCTGCGGGTCCGCGCCGCGCCAAGCTCAAGTCGCTACTCTGCCGCCTCCATGGAGGCCGCGAGCGATGACCGGATCGATGTGCGGCCGATGTCGGCAGAGGATGCGGCCGGCGTCGCCGAGCTGGTTCGAAGCACCTACGGCGACGACTACGTCCACGGCGAGATCTACCAACCGGAACGGTTCTTCGCGGCCCAGGAACGCGGGGAGCACATCAGCGAGGTGGCCGTCACTCCTGACGGTCGAGTCGTCGCTCACTGGGCCTTCACCTTTCACGGGCCCCGCGTGGCTGAAAGCGGAATGACCATCACCCACTCCGATTTCCGCGGCCATGGGATCGCAACCGATCTCGAACGCAACCTCCTGCGCCGGCTCGATGAGCTCGGCGTCCGCTGGGTGATGGGCGAGGCGGTCCTGTACCACACGGCTTCACAGGAGATCGTCATCGCGCATTGGCACCGTGGCGCGATCACCGGGTTTCGCGTCAAGGCCTTCCATCCGGTCGCTGCCGTCGGCGGCTTCGACGAAAGCTTGGAGCACGGCCGCTTCTCGGCGGCGACTGCGTTCTCACCGATGGCCTCGATGGTCGAGAGAGAGATCTGGGTGGCCGACGCCTATCGGAGCGTCCTCTCGCAGGTACTCTCGATGACCGATTGGCCGCGCCGGATCTCGGTGGGTCAAGGCCGGTCTGCGAACGGAGAGAGTTCGCTGAACGTGACCTGGGACGAGATCAACTCCTCGGCAACGATCGAGGTAGTCGCCATCGGTGCCGATCTGAAGCACGTGGTCCGAGCCGAACGCGACCAGGCGGTCGCCCGAGGCGCGCAATACGTCGATCTGCGCCTGCCTGTGAGTTCGCCGGAGTCAGCTCAGGTGGACCTCATGGACCTCGGCTTCTCCTACGCGGCCTTCCTTCCGGAGATGGGCGAGGACTGCGACCTGCTCCTGCTGCAGTGGCTCCCCGATCCGATAGTGGATCGGCATCACTGGAAGCTGATCAACGATGCGGTCGAGAGCCTTGCCGACGCAGTGATCGGACAGGCACGCGAGGCCTTCGAGCGGAGACCCTCCCGGCCCAGCGGGCCGACCAACTGAACGACGAAGGGCCGCCCCGGAGGGGCGGCCCTTGAAGCCGGCGCTCGTTGCGGACCTCTCGCGGGCCGCGGTGCGCTTGGTCCTCAACACGGCCCTCGGACCGGAGTCGGGGTTTCCTCCGGTAGCGCGTCGCGCGGCTTGGTCGCGGCCCGCGCCGTCATCTGCCGTCCACCTGCCTAGAAACGGCCGCTTCAAACGGCAACCGAGCAAGATCCCTCACGGCCGATTAGAAGGAGATTTCAGAAGATGAGCAAGCTGGCAACGCTGATCGCAGGCCCGTCCATCGCCATCGCTCTCGCGGGTTGTGGCAGCAATGTGGAGAAGTTCACCCTCGTCCAAACGAGCGCAGTCAGGGATGCCGTCGACATCGGCAGGAACGGCGTGTCGACGGCCGACACGGTCTACTTCCACGGCCCGCTCACTCGGGACGGCAAGGAGGTCGGCCACATCAACGGAATGACCGAGAAGCTCGCTCTCTCACCGGAGCTGGCATGGACCAAGAAGCACCTCCCCAAGGGCTCGGCGAACCCGGCTTCCGAGCACCTCGTCCTGAGCACCGCGACCTTCCATCTCGGTGGCGATGACACGATCCTCAGCGAAGGACAGATCTTCTACGACACCCGCGAAGGCGTCACGATCAAGGTCGGACAACCGCAGATCCGGCCGATCACCGGGGGCACCGGAAAGTACAAGTTCGCCCGTGGGCAGATGACGATCGTCAACCAGGGTGGCGGCAAGTACGAGTTCCAGATCGAGGTCGACACGGGGCCATGAGCTGGCTCTGGGAAGCGTCGCGCCAGAGCTGAAGGCGTATCCGGATCCAGATCCCAAGCCACGACGGCTTGTAACACGCGGCCCAAAACCGAGACCATCGCTCCTTCCCGACGGGGAGCCGAGCCAACGGCTGAGAAAGTCAGGCCGTCGGATCGGGGGCGATCAGCCTGGCGCCGGGAATATGGGTCGAGACCCTGCGCGGGTCGCGGGTGAGCAGGCTTCGGCCGGTTACCGCGGCGTGCGCGCCGATCAGGAAATCGGGAAGCACTGCAGTTCGCTCGCCACCGGCCCTGCGGTATTCCAGATGTGCACGGCCGGCGAGGAACGAAGCCTCAAACGGGATCTCCTCGATCACCATCATCGGCGGCAGCGAACGCCGCAGGTCCTCGATCCGGGGAAACCTTGGAGATATCTCGGCGACGATCACCGAGTTGATGATGAGTGAACCGTGCCGCGCCGCGTCAGTCAGGCGTGCCTGCGACCAATCCAGCCACTTCGGGTCCTCCGTGAAGACGTCGAGCAGGACGCTGCTGTCGACGACCGTCGCCACCGGCGCGTCAGCGCCTTGTCAGAGCGAGGATCTGGTCGGTGGTCATGTCCCCCTCGCCGGCACCGCGCATCCGGCTTATGGAGTCCGCTCTCTCGCCGCCACCGGGAAGGAGCCTCGCGCCACCCTCGTCGAGCTTGAACTCGACCTCGCTGCCAGCCTTGATGCCGAGAGCATTGCGAACCTCGATCGGGATCGTGACCTGTCCCTTGCTGGTAACCCTCATGCGGTAAGACTAGCAAGTAATACCCAGTCGCCCGACTGGCTTCGCCAGGACCGTTACGGGTCGAGGCTCTCCGAAATGGCGAGACCCGGACTCAGGGCCAGGGTCACGGGGCGTCAGATGCTTCCGATGCGTTCAGGAGCGTCCGTCCAGTCCCGGATCTGGACGCATGGGACGGATATGGCGGTACCACGGGACGCCAGAAGGACGGCTGGCGGCCAGCTCGCACGAAGTGCCATCGGGCGTCGCCCGGGAACGAGGCGGGCCCGCCAAGTGGCGGGCCCGCGGTGGTTCAAACGATGGCGGAGGCCGGGACTACTACTGGGTGAGCTTGACCCACCCGGTCCATTGGCCGAGCCGGTTACCGACCCTGACCCACACCGGAGCCGCGACGGTCTGGCGGGTCACCTCGCCGCTCGCATCCCAAGCGACGATGCCCTGCGCGAAAGTCGGAGCGGTCGGCAACGGCTGGCTGTCGCTCGGCTTCGCCGCGACCGGTCGACCGTTGCCGTCGACTGCCACCTGCACCGTGAGGATCTGGGCGGCCGCACGGTCGTCTCCGCCGGTGCTGAACAGCAGGCCGACCTTGATCGCCCAAGTGTTCCTGTCGCCGACCCTCGTCCTGTAGACGGTCTTCGCTCCCGCAGCAGGAGTGAGGATGGTCGGCGCCACCACCGGGGCCTGCACCGTCCACGACGCTGTCTCCGCGTCACCGACGTTGCCTGCGTTGTCCACTGCCCTCACGGCAAGGCTGCGCGAGCCGACCGCGATTCCCGACCGGGCCTGCGGGCTCGTGCAAGCCGAGTACTCGCCACCATCCACGGAGCACTCGTAACGGGCAATGCCTGAAGCATCCGACACATCGGCCCAACTGATGTTCTGGCTGGTCCCGGTCGTCGGCGAGCTCGGGGCGCCGATCAGGACCGGCTTGCCGGGCTTCACTGTGTCCACCGTCCACGACGAGGTCGTGCTGGCAGTGCTCACGTTCCCGGCGGCATCGGTGTGACGCACCGAAATGCTGTGACTGCCATCGGCGAGACCCGACACGGAGAAGGAACCGCTCGTACCCGAAACGCTCGAGCACGCACCCCACGAACCACTGTCAAGCCTGCACTCGACCGTCCCACCCGACTCACCAAGCGAGAAACCGATCGTCGCACCAGTCTCCTTGGTCGGCGACGAAGGCACCCCCGTGAACTGACCAGGCGGCGACGGAGGTGTCGTATCGGGCACGACCGTCCACGAGGGGCTCGTTCCCACCTGACTGACGTTGTTGGCGAAGTCCCTGTGCCTGACCGACACCGTGTGGGTACCGACTGCGAGTCCGGTCAGGGTCATCAGACCGGCCATCGCGGAAACGCGGGTGCACGCCCCCCACGCGCCGGAATCCAGGCGACACTCGACGGTACCGGTCGTCTCACCAAGCGTGAAGCCGATGCTCGCCGAAGTCTCGGTCGTCGGCGACGAAGGCACGCCGGTGAACGACCCGGGCGTAGCCGGCGCAGTCGTGTCGGCCGGCGCAACGATCTTCCCGATCCTGTTCCCGAGGGACTCGGTGAACCACATGTTCCCATCAGGACCAGCGACGATGTCGGTGACGCCCGAGAATCCGGTGATACCAGAGGAGTACTCGGTTACGGAGCCCGCGGTCGTGATTTTCCCGACCTTGCTGGTGCTGTACTCGGTGAACCAAAGGTTCCCGTCCGGCCCAACAGCGATCCCTCCGAGCGACGCGCTCGAGGTGATGCCGGAGGAGTACTCGGTCACCGACCCGGCCATGGTGATCTTCCCGATCTTGTTGCCATTCGTCTCCGTGAACCACATGTTCCCGTCAGGACCAGCGACGATCCCCCACGGAGCCGAGTTCGAAGTGATGCCGGTTGAATACTCGGTCACTGTCCCGGACATGGTGATCTTCGCGACTCGAGCGTTGTTGTAACCGGACTCGGTGAACCACATGTTCCCGTCAGGACCCGCAGCGATGAACTGAGGGTTCGCGTTGTTGCTGATGCCCGTGCGGTATTCCGTCACCACACCAGCCATGGTGATCTTCCCGATCCTGTTGCCGCTCACCTCGGTGAACCACATGTTCCCGTCAGGGCCAGCGGCAATCCCGGCCGGCATGGCGTTGGAAGTGATGCCCGTGCTGTACTCGGTCACCACACCAGACGGAGTGATCTTCCCGATCTTGTGGGTGCCGTATTCGGTGAACCACATGTTCCCGTCAGGACCAGCGGCGATGTCGTACGGCTGAGCGCCAGAGCTGATGCCGGTGCTGTACTCCGTCACCACCCCAGCCGGGGTGATCTTCCCGATCCTGGATCCGCTCCTCTCGGTGAACCAGATGTTCCCGTCGGGACCGACGGCGATGCCATGTGGGCCCGCTCCCGAGGTGATTCCGCTCGAGTACTCGGTGACCGTGCCGACCGAAGGGGGCGCGACGGGCGCGGCAATGGAACTGCCGGTGACCGACGCCATCACCCCGACGAAAGCGCACATTGCGCCGACTGCCAACCTCAGGCCGCGCCGCCCTGTGATCCTTCGATCACGCTTCGTGGTCACCCCACGTGAGACCTGGTGGGCAGATCGACTCGTTGGACAGGATCGACCGGTGAGTCGCAGAAACGGTCTGGTGAGGGGACGGGCATCGGTGACTGCCATTTGGCCAAGCGTTCCTTTCGGCGTTGAGTTTCTGGCTCATCTCACAGGCAGCGCGGGCGCTGACGGAGGCGGCCGGGGCGGCAAAGCCACGCCAACGTAACACTAGGTCCCTCGAGTCACAACTACCCCGACGCAATAACCAAGCTATCGCTTACCTGCCCGAGCCACCCGGCCAGGGACCTTCGCCCCTGACTGCGACAAGGCGCTTGCCGTCTGACCCTTGCGACGGATGAACAGCAGGAGTTCCTTTATCCGCGTGACGCGCCGACGGACCGCTGGGAGGAATGGCGAGAGCCGGACTCGAGCCGGATCACGCAGTGTCAGATGCTTCCCATCCGTCGAGGGCGTCTGCTCGGTCCCGGACCTGACGCATGGGACGGATATGGCGGTACCGCGAGCCGAAGCTAAGGCGAGTAATGGAACCTGGCTTGGAGGATGATCAGGTCATCGCGCTCGACCATGTAGACGAGCCTGTGCTCCTCGTCGATCCGTCGCGACCAGCAGCCGGCGAGGACGTGCCGAAGGGCTTCCGGCTTTCCTATGCCCGCGAAAGGGTCGCGCAACGCATCCTCAATCAGGCGATTGATGCGCTTCACGGTGGCACGATCGGTCTTCTGCCAGTGGAGGTAGTCGTCCCACCCGTGGGGGGTGAAGACGAGCCGCATCAGGTGAGCTCGTGCTCTTCCAGCGCTCCGGCCTGCGCCTGGGCGAGGCTCTCGAGCAAGCGGCGAGCGTTCGCAGGCGAGCGCAGCAGCTGGGCGGTCTCTGTGAGAGCGTCGTAGTCGGCACGGGACATCAGGACTGCATCGCCCTTCTTCGAGGTGATCTCGACCGGCTCACGGTCGTCGTTGACCTGTTCGATCAGGGGGAACAGGCGCTTGCGTGCGTCACTCGCGGTGATGCTCATTGGGTTGCTCCAATCGGATTGCTGAGTGGTACCGTTTATCGTACCACTTCGTCTGCTCGTCCCGGACCGCGATCGGCAAGGGCTTGGCGACCAGATCTTCGAAATGGCGAGACCCGGACTCGAACCGGGCCTCAGGGCGCCAGATCCTTCCCATGCGTTCAGGGGAATCCGCCCAGTCCCGGATCTGGACGTATGGGACGGATATGGCGGTACCACGGGTGGTACCGCGAACTGGGTGATGTAGCCACCGAGGAACGTCTTGCCGAACACGTCGGCTCCGCCGCCGACGAGCAGTCCACCGACGACCTTCCGCCGCCGGGAAGACACTTCATCGCAACATCCATCTCACCAAGCTGGAGGGTCAACGTCGGAATCGAACCGGAGAACTCCCGAGGCCCTGCTGCTAGTTTCCGGCCCCGAAAGTCAGCCCCCGGCGGCTGGCTTGGTTCGATCTCACCTCTACCTCAGGAATCCCCACAATGCCCGACTTTCAGTCTGTGCCAAGCGGAAAGCGTCGCTTCGGCTCGCACCTCGCGCTCCTCTCTGCCATTTCAGCCACGGCGGCTCTTGCCTTCGGAGCAGCCGCTCAGGAGGCTCAGGCCCAGAGCTACGAGCCGATCAAGTGCCAAAACTCAGGCAGTCAAGTGGTTGCCGGCGTCACCGTCACACTCGTGAAGAGCGCCGAACCCGACGGCCAGCACCTTCCTTGTGGAACCGGTGGATTGTCGGATGCTTGGTATGAGCACGGCCGTCTGAAGGGAAAGCCAGACACCTGGTGGGAGACGTCCACCCACTGGACGTTCTCACGCGGAATCAGCGGGATTGCCTTCGACATTGAAGACAACCGCCCTGCGGATGGTGGACTTGCGCGCTACAAGATCATCGGCAAGAACGCGAACGGCGACGTCGTCTACCCGTCGCAAAACCTGGTCTTCGAGAACCGGAATTCAAACTGGCGCAGGGTTGAGGTCTTCGACGAAGACATCGTCAGTCTTGAGGTTGAGCAGCGGCTGACGTCGCGAGTTCATGTCTCGGCGATCTCGATGTACCTGATCGGCGGCAAGCTGAGCGTCGGGTTTGGCAACCACGCAGGGCAGCTCACCTCAGACATCGGCGGGATCGATTGCGATGCCAACGGTGGTGAATGCCAAACCACAGTTGCGCTCTCTCATACCCCTCAGCCCATAACTCTTACGGCAACGCCACCCGCCGGACTTGAGTTCTCCAGCTGGAGCGGTTGTGACTCATCGACGAAGCCGCCGTCTGCGCCGCCGTTTACGTGCACGGTCTTGATGTCGAGCGCTCGCGCCGTGACCGCGTATTTCATCGATCCGACGGAGCCAGTCCCTCCGGTCGGGACCACGACCAGCTACCTCGACGTTGAGGTGATGGGCAAAGGCAGCGTCAAGTCAAGCCCTTCAGGGATCAACTGCTCGAACACGCTTACCGAATGTTCGACTCAGTTCCAGAACCAGCCAAAGGTGACGCTGACGGCCACGCCAGCGAAGGGCTGGCGCTTCGTTCGCTGGAGCGGCGACAGATGCGTCAACTCGACCAGCCGCGTCTGCGTCATCCCGAAGGGGCAAATCGAATGCGAACAGGTCTACGCTGAGTTCGCCAAGGCGGAGGTGCGGGTCGCGAGGGCCGCAGTCAAACGGACCCTCCCGACCGGCATCCAGCTGGTGCCGGTCAGCTTCGTGTCAACGGACTCTGGCAGGGCAACAGTTGCGGTGGTGAAGTGCAGCGCCGACAAATGCAACGGTAAGCCACTGTTCAAGCTCAACACCATCACCGCTAAGGGGGCCAACTCACTGAGGCTCAAGGTCAGGCGCCTCAGGCCGGGCCGCTATCAGTTCGCAGTAAGCAACTCGGTGAGCGGATCGAAAGCCAGCTTCACGGTCGCAGCGCCGGCACCCAAATTCACCGGCTGACGCAGGCTCACCGGAGAAAGGCATCCGCCCGGTGCCCGAGAACCCCGGGCGGATGCGGCGGTCTAAGCCGGTAAAGGTCGACTGAGCCGAGCAGACGCGTTCCACCGAGGGCGGGGCCATCCGCGCTCTTGGCGGTGATGGACGCCCGATCGACGTCGAGGTCGGCGATGGCGATGGCGACAGGCTCGGCGGCCGAGGCGATCTCCCCATCGGTTCGTCGACAAGATCGTCGACAAGCCCCAACGAGACCATCCCCCCGTTCTGACGGGGAGCTTCGAATGGCGAGACCCGGACTCGAACCGGGGACACCACGATTTTCAGTCGTGTGCTCTACCAGCTGAGCTATCTCGCCATGGTGCACGGGCGATCCTACCGGCTGATCAAACTCGGGGAGAGCAAGCAACGATCGAAGCGACGGATGCCCCTGATCCCATCCGGCGGGGACGTGTAGGGTCAAAGCCGTGAGCTCCATGGGCAACGCATTCGCGGCGGCTAGAGGCAAGATCGCCGTCAGCCTGATGAAACGAGCCGTGCCGGGCATGGTCGCCGCCGATTCGATCGCCGAACTCGACGACGGCCTGCACGTGATCATCTGCGGCTCCGGCTCCCCCCTGCCCGACCCGAAGCGCGGCAACCCCTGCACGGTGATCGTCGCCGGCGGCCGCGTCTGGGTCGTGGACGCCGGCGAGGGAGCCTCCGAACGGATGGCTCGCTACCAGATCGCGCCAAACCGGATCGAGGGCGTCCTGATGACCCATTTCCACTCCGACCACATCGGCGGACTGGCCGGGGTCGCGTTGCAGAGGTGGGTCGCCGAGCCGGCAACGACACCGCTGCGCGTGATCGGACCTTCAGGGGTCGAGCGGGTCGTCAACGGCATCAACGAGGCGTACGCGCTCGACTGCGGCTATCGCACAGCCCATCACGGCCCGTCGGTCGCGCCGCCGGAAGGCGCTGGCATGACCTCGGAGACCTTCGCGATCCCCGATGGCGAAGAGCAGTTCGTCGTCTTCGAACAGGACGGACTCAAGGTCACCGCGTTCACCGTCGAGCACCCTCCCGTCGAGCCCGCGGTCGGATTCCGTTTCGACTACCTCGGGCGAAGCGTCGTGATCAGCGGCGACACCGCCTACTCCCCCGTGCTCGTGCGCGCCTCCAGGGACACCGACCTCCTGGTCCACGACGCACTCTCACCCGAGCTGGTGAAGCTGGTCGAGGACGCCTCCGTCAAGGCGGGACGGCCGACGCGACGCGCGGTCTTCGCCGACATCCCCGACTACCACGCAAGCCCCGCCCAGGCAGCCGACTCTGCCCGCGAAGCGGGAGCCAAGGCGCTCGCACTGACCCACATCGTGCCGCCGCTGCCGATGAAGGCACTCGAGGCCCCCTTCCTCGCGGATTCGCGCGAGCGGTTCGACGGTCCTCTCTGGATCGCTTCCGATGGCGACCTCTACAGCCTGCCACCGACCGGCGGGCTGGAGCGCTCGACCCTCGTCAAGCGCGGCCCCGGCCGCTGAGGACCAACGGACGGGCCGGCCGCGCGTCGCTGCTGGCGCTACCCTTTCGCCATGTCCTTGCCAGTGCTGCCCAACACCCTGTTCCAACTCGGCCGAGTTGCGATCGGCGCGGCGTTCGTCGCCGCTCCGGCGAAGGCCGGTGACGGCTGGGTCGGCGAGGCCGCGGTCGCAGACGGCGGAGTGATGGCCCGGGCCTTCGGTGGACGCGACATCGCGCTCGGGATCGCCACGATCGCGGCCGCCCGCGACCGCCGGATTTTCACCACGCTGCTCGCGGCCGGAGTGATGGTCGATGCGATCGACTGCGCGGCCACGATCGCAGCGGGTGACCGGATCCCGCAGCAAGCGCGAACGGTCTCGGGCGCGCTGGCAGCCGGAGCGGCGCTCAACGGCATCGGCCTGCTGCTGCGGGCCCGCCGCTCGAACCTCTCCTGAGCCGGGCCTGACGGAGGAAGCGCGCCGCCGAGAGCGGCGGCGGCCCCACGCCCCGTCAAAGCCGCGGGACCGACCACCACTCTCGTCGGCCGGTGCGCCTGCGACCGCCTGGGCGCCGGACCGGCTCAGCTCGCGACAGCGAGGTCGTGCAGCGACAGCACTCCGATCGGCTGGCCGTCCTCGACGACCGGAAGGCGACGTACGTGCCGCTCGTGGGCGATCTCGAGCGCGTGCTCGACCGATTCCGACGGACCGATCGTCGCGACCTCCGACGTGCAGACGTCCGAGACCTTCGCGTCCATCGGCGAGGCGCCGTCGGCGATCGCCCTGGTGACGATGTCGCGGTCGGTCACGATCCCCCTGATGTGACCGTGTTCGCAGGCGATCAGCGAACCGACCTTGTGATCACGCATCTCCTTGGCCGCCTGCTGGATCGAGCTGTCCATCTCACAGGTGATCGCACCTGCCGTCATTGCTTCCCTGACTGTCCTCATCGGGTCCTCCTCTGGTTGGGCGGGACTGCCTTCAAGACCCAACCTGTCCCCCTGACGCCCCGAGGTGGGGAAACCTCGTCGATCGTGGCCAGGTCTGTGGCGCCCGCGCAGTTTGCGCTGCGGTCAGCCGTTGCGCAGCCGGTGGGAGACCCGGGCCGCGGCCGCGCCACTCCCGCACGGGGGACTCCTCGAAGGATCGACGGAGGCGAAGGCAGGCTCAGCCGCGGCGCCTGTCGGCGCGTGACCACGCCCGGAGCGTCGGCAGTGGGTCGATCGGGTTGCCGCCCTTCTCGTACCAACCGCCGACCCAAATCTCGAAGTGGAGGTGCGGGCCGCTCGAGCGACCGGTGTTGCCGAGGTTCGCGATCCTCCTGCCCGCGGGGACCGTGTCCCCCTCCTTCACACGGATCGAGCCGGTCTGGAGGTGCATGAAGACGTAGTCACGGCCGCTGCGCGTGCCGTGGAGCACGATGTAGCGACCCGCGCCGCCCGGCTGGTAGGCGACGACCGAGATCGTGCCCGAGACCGGAGCGACGATCGGAGTGCCCTCCGCGGCTGCGAGGTCCTGCCCTTGGTGGACGTGGCCGTCACGACTGGCGCCGAACCGCATCCCGTCGCCGCCGAGGGTGTACCAGCCGCGGACGGGGAACACGCCCTCGGTCACGATCGGCTTTGGCTTGGGTTTCGGCTTGGGTTTCGGCTTGGGCTTGGGCTTGGGCTTCGGCTTCGGCTTCGGCTTCGGCTTGGGCTTTGGCTTGGGCTTCGGCTTGATCGGCTTCGGCTGTCCGGGCGACGTTCCCCCCTGGGTCTTCGGCCCCGGCTTCGGCTTTGGCTTGGGCTTCGGAGTCGGTGCTTCACCCGGCGAGACACCACCGTCGGCCGCAGCGGCAGGGACGGCTGCCGTCAGGCAGAGCGCGCAGGCGAGGATCGCGGCGGTCAGGGCACGAACGGAGCCGTTGTCGAAGGAAGGCATCCTCCTCACATTCGACGTTGATCCTCTTTTCCGCAAGAAAACCCAGATTCTGCAAGACGCCTTGCGCCGGTCCTCGTGCCGTCCGAGCCGTCACGCGGGCGCCTGACGCCGCAGCCGGCGCCACCGGGACGCGCCTTACTCGGCGGCGGCGATCATCTTCGCGAGCAGGTCACGGGCGTCGTCCTTGGCCAGCGGCTCATTGAGGTTGCCGCACTTGGGCGACTGCACGCAGGACGGGCATCCCTTCGAACAGCGGCAGGTCGCGATCAGGTCGAAGGCGTCCTTCACGAGCTCCCCGAACCGCTCGTAGCCCTGCCTGGTCAGGCCGACTCCACCGGGGTGGGCCTCGTGGACGAAGATCGTCGGCTCGCCCGTTTGCGGATGGCGGTTGGTGGAGAGCCCGCCCAAGTCCCAGCGATCGCACATCGCGATCAGCGGCAGCACCGCGATCTGGGCGTGCTCGGCTGCGTGGAGCGCTCCCAGAAGGGCATCCTCGCTGTCCGCATGGTCGAGCATCGTGTCCGGCAGCTCGAACCAGAGCGCCCTCGTCGGGAACTCGATCGGCTCGAGGTCGAGCGGAGTGAAGTCGATCACCTCGTGATCGCGCAGCCTGCGCCTCTGGAAGCCGGCGACAGTCTCGGTCACGAGCACGTCGCCGTAGTGGAGGGTCAGGCCGTGGGTCTCGCGGGACTCGATCTCGTTCTCGATCCAGGTGTCGGTCTCGCGCTTTGCTTGCGTGTACCAGTCACCTTCGAACGGCTCGAGGATCGCGGCTCCGCGGGCGAGGTCGAGGTCCATCACTTCCCAGGCGCTCCCGAGATGCAGGTAGATCGCTCCCGGATGGATCGTCGAGGGGGCACGGCCGCGCTCGAGCGTTCCGAACATCTCGCCGGTGCGACCATCGGCAAGCAGGATCTGATCCGGCGAGGAGGACCGCAGCGACACGTCGGCCGCCGGGTAGGCCTCCGGGCGGGCCGGCACGAACCTCCCTTGGCTCTCCCTCAGCAATCCTGCGGTGACGAGCGCGTCGCAGCGCCGCTTGAGGTCGGGCGGCAGGATCTCCTCGTCCTCAGGGCCGATCGGCGCCTCGTGCGCCGCGCAGAGCAGGTGCTCGCCGCGGATCTGATCGCTCGCCGGATCGAGCACGGCAGCCTCGACCGGACGGTCGAGGAGCGCCCTCGGGTTGCGACAGAAGTACTGGTCGAGCGCGTCGTCGCCGGCGATGTAGACGGCGAGGCCGCGTCCGCGGCGACCAGCCCTCCCCCACATCTGCTTGAGCGAAGCGACCGTCCCCGGGAACCCGATGCAGATCGCAGCGTCGAGGCTGCCGATGTCGATCCCGAGCTCGAGGGCATCGGTCGAGAAGACACCTGCCAGTTCGCCCTCCTGCAGACGACGCTCCAGTTCGCGCCTCTGCTCCGGTGTGTAACCGGCTCGATAAGGGGCGATCCGGGAGGCGAGGTCGTGCTTGCCGGCCGCCTTGAGTCGGTCGGTCGCCATCCGATGAGCGAGCTCGACAGCCTTGCGGGAGCGGATGAAGCAGATCGTCCTCGTCCCGGCCTTGACGAGGTCGCACATCAGCTCCGCGGCTTCCGCAAGAGCGCTCGCGCGGGTGCCGAGGTCCTCGTCGAGCAGCGGCGGGTTCCAGAGGACGACGTCCCTGCCCGAGCTGGGCGCTCCGTCGGCGTCAACCACCGCGAAGTCGTCGAGGCCGGTGAGGGTCGAGGCCAACTCCGACGGGTTGGCGATCGTCGCGCTCGCCAAGAGGAAGCGCGGCGCCGTGCCGTGATCGGCAGAGAGTCGCCTGAGGCGACGAAGGACGTTGCCGACGTGCGAGCCAAAGACGCCCCGATAGGTGTGCGCCTCGTCGATCACGACGCAGGCGAGGTTGCGCAGGAAGTTGGCCCAAAGGTCGTGCCTCGGCAGGATCCCGACGTGCAGCATGTCGGGGTTGGTGAGGACGAGGTTCGCCTTGCGGCGGATCGCCCCGCGCTCGGAGGAGGGGGTGTCACCGTCGTAGATCGCCGGGCGCAGGGCCTTGCCGAGGCCGAGTGATTGGAGCGCCCGCGCCTGGTCCTGGGCGAGCGCCTTGGTCGGGTAGATGTAGAGCGCCCTCGCCTTCGGGTCGCGCAGGAGCGTGTCGAGCACCGGGAGGTTGAAGGCGAGCGACTTGCCTGACGCGGTGCCGGTAGCGAGGATCACCGGCCCTTCGACGATCGACTCCCAGGCGTCCACCTGATGGGACCAGAGCGACTCGATCCCCTCCCGTTCGAGGGCTGAGCGCAGGTCGGGGTGCAGGTCATCCGGGATCGGGGCGCTCCGCCCGCGCTGAGGCAGTTGCTCGCTTCGATCGACGACGACCTCGTCGCGCTCGGCCCGGGCGATCGCCGCTGCCCACGGGTCGTTGGATCTCTTCGACGCCACCCGTGGATCGTAGGCGGGCAGGCGCCGCGGGTCCGCCGGGATTGTCGGTGGGCGCGGCAAGGCTGTACTCTCACCTCGGCCGCGACTGCCCGACAGGCGCCGAACGGCGAGTGGAGCGACTGGTGCCGGGCGCCGTGCGCAAGACTCCACCGCGAATGCGCTGCGCCTACCTCGACCTCGACGGCACCCTCCTCGGCCGCGGTGCCTCGCTCTTCCATGACGGAGAGGGCCGAGTCTCTCTGGCCGGCGCGAGGGCGATCGAGGCTTGTCACCGGGCAGAGATCGAGATCGCGCTGGTCAGCGGACGCAGCGAGGCACAGGTGAAGGAGGACACCCGGCTGCTCGGCGGGCGGGCGTACGCGTTCGAGTCGGGGGCCTGCCTTGTAACCGACGGCGAGCGCGACTGGCTCACCGGCGACTGGATGCCTGGCGAGCTGACGATCCATGAGCAGATCGAGCAGTCGGGCGCAGGACGGCTGCTGCTCGAGACCTATGCCGGGCGGATCGAGCACCACGAGCCATGGCACACCGGGCGCGAGGTCTCGCATCTGTACCGCGGGCAAATCGACGCCGAAGAGGCCACGCAGCTGCTTGCCGACAACGGCTTCGCCGGCCTGAGGGTGTGCGACAACGGGTCCGTCCACCACCGCACCGGTGCGCTCACCGGGATCGGCGAGCTTCGCGGCTACCACCTGGTTCCGGTCTCGGCGACCAAGAAGGGAGCGGTCGCCAGGCACATGCAGATCCGCGGCTACTCGCCGGACGACTGCATCTCGGTCGGCGATGGTCGCGAGGACCTCGATATCGCCGATGTCGTCGGGACCACCTGGATCGTCGCCAATGCCTTGGCGGCAGATCCGGAGATGGCCGCGCTCGCCGGACGCCGCGGCAACGTCCGCGTGGCCGAGGGCTCCAACGGCGAAGGCGTATACGAAGCGATCGTCACGACACTTGCGGAGCGGGGGTGAAGTGAGCGTCGGCCGGGCTCCGACCTTCCGAAGCCCGGCCGGAACGATCGCGCTGACCAGCGCGATCGCCGGACTGGCCTCGCTGCTGGTCCTTTCCGAACCGTGGCTGCCGGACCCCAACTCGTGGCTCGTCTGGGCAAACCAGATCGCCCACGGACACGGGATCGACTTCTCGGTCGGGCCGTCATGGAAGCCACTGCCGGTGATCTGGTCGATACCGGGCTCGTGGGCCTCCTCCCAGGCCGCGGCGCTCGCCTGGATCTGGCTGGTGCGCAGCTGCGCCACGGCAACCCTGCTGCTGGCCGCCGTACTCGTCACCCCGCGCTTCGGCCGTGCGGCCGGCCTGCTCTCCGCTGTGTTTCCGCTCGCGATCGGGCCGTGGAACGAAGCCTGGCTCGGTGGGAGCGCGGAACCCGTCCTGACCGCAGCGGTCCTCGCCGCGGCCCTCGCCTGGAGGGCCGAACGGAGAGAGGCAGCGATCATGCTGGTCGCAATCGGCGGCCTCGTCCGGCCCGAGGCATGGCTGCTCGCGATCGCGCTGCTGGCGTTGGAGGCCCGCCACCAGAGGCGCCGCGCGATCATCCTCGCCGCGGCCGTGGTGGGGTTCGAAGCACTCGCTTGGTTCATCGCGCCCTGGGCGCTGGGGGGATCGCTGCTTCAGGCATCGGACCGGGCGCAGACGATCTCGATCGCAGCCGAACACGGCCTGATCGACGCGGGCCTGAGCCAGCTGCCAGCGGTCGCGGCGCTGTTGGTCCCTGCCGGAGCGTGGGCCGTCGTACGAAGACGCGACCGGGTTCTGATCGCCATCGCAATCGGCTCGGTCGCCTATGCACTGACCGTCGCTCTCGCCGGGATCGCCGGCTACTCGGGTATCCCCCGCTACTACGTCCCCGCAGCCGTCGGGCTCGCGGTGCTCGCGGGCCCGGGAGCGGCCGAACTGATCAGGCTGATCCCGTCGCCGGTGCTGCGCCCGGCAGCCGCATTGCTGGTCGCAGCCGCGATCGCACCCGGATTGGCGGAATCCGCCCGGCAGGCTCGCGACACCGTCACCCTCGCCGACACGGCAATCGACAACGCTGACCGCGGAGTCGAGCTCTTTGGCAGCATTGGCGGACCCTCGGCATTCGAGGGCTGCAAGCCCTTCGGGGCGAACGGGTTCGAAGTGAGGATCCTCGCCCGCAGACTCGAACTGGCCCTGCCGGACGTGAGCGCCTCAGTGACCGCGCCGACAGTCGTCCTCGACGACTCGAACCTGCCGAAGGCGACGCTGCGGGTAGACGGAAAGGGAGCCCGCCCGAAGGTGCTCGCGACCGATCCGCCCAACTGGACGGTCATCCTCCACGCTCCCGGCGGACGCTGCCCGGCAGGTCGCTGATGCGGGTCCCGGCACCCTCAGCGGGGCGACGAGGCCTCAGATCAGGGCTGCCAGCCGCTCACCGGCTGCCCGCAGCGAGTCCGGTTCGCCCGCCTCAATCACGACCTGGAGGTCGATGATCCGGGCCTCGACGGGATCGAGGGCGTTGATGCCGCAAACCGCTGCGCACGGCACACCCGCCTGGCGGGCGCGGGTAGCTGCCTCGCCTGGGGCCTTGCCGAGCAGCGTGGTCGAGTCCATCCTGCCCTCACCGACAATCACCGCCCTGCTCGCCCTCATCCTGCGGTCGAAGCCGATCCTGTCGAGCACGAACGGGGCGCCGGGCACGAGCTTGGCGCCGTACTCGGCCCACAACGCCCCGGAAACCCCACCGGCGGCGCCGGTGTACATCACGCCGCGAGGATCCTTGCGGAGCGTGTCGGCGACCGAGTCGAGCTCCCTCGAGAGCCTCCCGACCGCGGCCTCGTCGGCTCCCTTCTGGGGACCGAACAGCGGCGCAGCCTGCTCCCAGGTCGCGCGCACGTCGCAGACGACGGTGAGCTTCGCCTCGCCGGTGCCGCCCGAATCGTTGATCGCCGACATCAGGCCGATCCCGGCATCCACGGTGGCGCTGCCACCGAGGCAGACCAGAACCTCCTCGGCTCCGCCCTGCGCAGCCGCTGCGATCAGCTCGCCGGCCCCGGCGGAGGAGGCCCGCTCGGGGTCGCGTTCGTCCTCGGCCAGCAGCACGAGGCCGATCGCCTCGGCCGTCTCGACGATCGCCGTCCGACCGCCGTCGATCAGCGTGTAACCGGCGTCGACGGGGCGCCCGAGCGGATCGGCGACCGTAAGGGCGACCCGCTCCGATTGGAGACCAGCGGTCAATGCGGCCACCGTTCCCTCTCCGCCGTCGGCCAGCGGGCAGGCAACTGCCGCTCTGCCCCCCGCCTCGAACCCCTCGCAAAGCCAGGCCGCGACGTCGGGCGCGGAATGCGTGCCTTTGAAGGAATCCGGCGCGACGAGCACCGGCGGCTCCATCAGGCCTGCATCACCGCCCCGCTCAAGTCCGGACATCGAGCCGATCCAATGCGCCTCGCCGCCGATCGGCGCGCTCAGTCGACCCTGGGCGCGGCCGTGCCGCCTCGCAGCTTGCGGAGGATGCGATCGGCCAGCTTCGGGCTGATCCCGTGGACGATCCGCAGGAGCCTGACCGGCGCCGGAAGGTAGACATCGCGGACATCGGCCTCGACTCCCTCGATGATCGCCTTGGCCATGTCCTCGGCCGGGATCGACTCCTTCGCCCGGTACCAGTCCGGCATCCGGTCGCGCTCGTGGTCGTGGAGCGCAGTCGTGATCTCACCCGGGTAGACGGTCGTCAGCCCGACGCCGCTGCCGGAGAGCTCGTGGCGCAGGGCCTCGGCGAACATCCTGTCGGCCGCCTTGGTCGATCCGTAGACGGCGGCCCACGGGAAGGAACGCAGCCCCGCACCGGACGAGACGACGACGACATGCCCCTCGGCCCTGTCGAGCAGGTGCTCGAGGCCGGCCCTTACCGTGTACATCGTCCCGAGAACGTTGATCGCGACCATCTCTTCGGCACGTTCGATCGGCACCTGCATGAACGGCCCGTAGTGGGCGATGCCGGCGTTGGCGACGACAAGGTCGAGGCCGCCGGCCTGTTCGACGAACTTCGCGACTGCCGCCTCGACGGCTGAGCGGTCGGAGACGTCGCACGCCAGGACGACATGGTCGCCCGGCAATGAGGCGGCGAGCTCGATCAGGTCGCCCTCGCTGCGGGCGAGGAGCCCGACGGTCGCTCCGCGGGCGGCGAGCTGCTCGGCGAGGGCGCGGCCGATGCCCTTGGAGGCTCCGGTCACGAGCGCCCGTGTTCCATTGTCGACCTTCATCGGATGGAGCCTACGGAAAGACGGGAGCGGCCGGGCAGCCGGGCCAGCAGGCGGGCTTCGGCGCTGCGGCCCGGAGAGAGGCCGGTGATCGCGCGCTCAGGCGTAACCGAGCGAGCGTGCTGCCTCGGCGAGGCGACCGACTCCCTCGGCGAGCCTGTCCGGGCCCTCGGCCGAGTAGGCGAGGCGCACGAACTCCTCGCCGCCGTCCATGAAATCCGAGCCGGGCACGATCTGCACGCCGAGCTCGGCCGCTGCCGCCGCGAGCTTGACACCGTCGGCTCCGGGGAGCCTCAGCCAGAGAAAGTAACCACCGCGCGGCGCGGTGAACTCGGCAGTCGGCAGCTCACGCCTGAGCGTCTCGTCCAGAACGCGGACGCGCTCGCCGAGCGCAGCGCTGACGGTCGCGATCGAGCGATCAAAGGCGCCCGACTCGATGAACTGGAAGACAGTGCCCTGGGCGACCATGCCGGGCGCGATGTAGGTGCCGGTCGCGAGGTCCTGAATCCGCTTGATCAGCTCGGGCGGCCCGGCGAGCCACCCGACCCTGACGCCCGGGCAGACGGTCTTCGTGAAGGAGCAGGCGTGGATCACGGACCCGCCGCCCAAGGCGAGGTCGAGCTCGAGCATCGTCGGAAGGGCATCACCCTCGAAACGAACGTCGCGGTACGGGTCGTCCTCGAAGATCAGGAAGCCGTGCTGGCGGGCGAGAGCGACGAGTCGTTCGCGGCGATCGAGCGGCAGGGTGCAACCCGCCGGGTTGTGGAAGTTCGGGATCACGTGAACCAGAGCGGGCTTCACTCCGTCGGCGATCAGCTGCTCCAGCTGCTCGACGACGAGCCCGTCCGAGTCGAGGTCGACGGTGTGAATCTCGGCTCCTCGGCGCTTGAGCCCGAGCAGGGTCCGGTCGTAGGTCGGGCGTTCGACGACCACCGGGGTGCCCTGGCCGACGAGGGCATCGAACAGGAAGGCGCCGGCCTGCATCGAGCCGTTGGTCACGAGGACGTGATCGACCGACACGCCGTGACGCTCTGCCAGCCACGCCCGCAGGGGTGCGTACCCGACGGAGGTGCCGTAAGCGGTGACACCGGCCGGGTCCGAGTCGAATGCCGCGGCCGAAGCTGCCTTCAGGCCTTCGACGTCGACGATGTCGAGCGAGGGAGCACCGCGGGCGAAAGAGATCTGGTCGGCAGCCACTTTCCCGAGCCTAGGGGATTCTCGCGGTGGCTACGCGCCGAGGATCTCGGCGGCGATGTCGGCGACCTCGGTCGGGGTGCGCCCGACCCTCACGCCACAGGCCTCGAGGGCCTCCGCCTTTGCTGCTGCAGTGCCCTTGGAGCCGCTGACGATCGCGCCTGCGTGACCCATCTGCTTGCCGGGCGGTGCGGTGAAGCCGGCGATGTAGCCGATCACCGGCTTGGTGACGTTTGCCTTGATGTACTCGGCTGCCTGCTCCTCGGCGTCGCCGCCGATCTCGCCGCTCATCACGATCAGCTCGGTCTCGGGGTCGGCCTCGAAGAGTTCGATGATGTCGATGAAGTTCGAGCCGGGGACCGGGTCGCCGCCGATACCGACGATCGAGCTGTTGCCGAAGCCGCGGTGGACCAACTCGTTGCCGATCTGGTAGGTCAGCGTGCCGGATCGCGAGATCACGCCGACGTTGCCCTGACTGAAGAACGACGCCGGGATGATGCCGACGCTGGCCTTGCCCGGCGAGAGGATGCCGGGGCAGTTCGGGCCGATCAGTCGGCTGGTGCCACGGCTCTTGATGTGGTTGAAGATCCGAAGCTCGTCATGGGCGGGAATCCCCTCGGTGATCGCGACGATCAGCGGGATGCCCGCGTCCTCGGCCTCGAGGATCGAGTCGGCGGCGAAGGCCGGCGGCACGAAGACCATCGCCGTGTTGGCACCCGTCGCCTCGACTGCGGCGTGGAAGGTGTTGAAGACCGGGACGCCCTCGACGTCCTGGCCGCCCTTGCCGGGCGTGACGCCGGCGACGACGTTCGTGCCGTAGGCACGATTGTTCATCGCGTGGAACGTGCCCTCGCGGCCTGTGATGCCGGAGACGACCAGCTTGGTGTCGTTGTCGATCAGGACGCTCATCCGGCCAGCTCCACAACCTTCTGTGCGGCCTCGAGCATCGTCGAGGCGGGATGGACATTGGGAAGGTTTGCGTCGGCGAGCAGCTTGCGCCCCTCGACGTCGTTGGTGCCGTCGAGGCGCACGACGAACGGAACCTCCGGCTTGATCTGGTCGAACGCCTCGATCAGGCCCTTGGCGACCTCGTCGCAGCGGGTGATGCCACCGAAGATGTTGAACAGGACGGCGGTGACCTTGGGATCGCTGAGGATCACCTCGACAGCCGCGGTGATCGCTTCGGCCTTGCTTCCGCCGCCAGCGTCGAGGAAGTTGGCGGGAGCCCCACCGGCTTGTGCGACGACGTCGAGGGTGCTCATCACGAGTCCGGCGCCGTTGCCGAGGATGCCGACGTTGCCGTCGAGCTTGACGTAGGTCAGGCCACGCTCCTTGGCCATCTTCTCCTGCGGATCATCCTTCGACGGGTCGCTCAGCTCGGCGTTCTCGGGATGGCGGAAGAGCGAGTTGCCGTCAAGCGTGACCTTCGCGTCGAGCGCGCGGACTTGGCGGTCGCCGGTGATGATCAGCGGGTTGACCTCGACGAGCAGCGCCTCTTCCTCGATGTAGGCGGTGTAGAGCTTTTCGAGCATCGCGCCGATCGGGCGGACCACATCCGCATCCACACCGGCCTCGAAGGCGAGCCTGCGTCCGTGGAAGGCCTGGAAGCCGAGCAGCGGATCGACGTGCAGCTTGGCGATCGCGTTCGGGTCCTCGTCGGCGACGGCCTCGATGTCCATCCCGCCCTTGGTGGAGAGCATGATCAGCGAAGCCTTGGCGGAGCGATCGAAGACGATCGACGCGTAGTACTCGGCCGCGATGTCGGAGGCCTCCTCGATCCAAAGCTCCTTGACGGTCAGGCCCTTGATGTCCATCCCGAGGATGTTGGCCGCGTGCTCGCGCGCCTCGTCGGCGTTCTGGGCGATCTTGATGCCGCCGAGCTTGCCGCGGCCGCCGATCTGGACCTGGGCCTTGACTACGCAGGGGTAACCGATCTCCTCGGCCGCCGCGACCGCGTCGTCCACGGTCGTTGCAGGCTTGCCCGAGGGAACGGGGATCCCGTGGCGGGCGAAGAGCTGCTTGCCTTGGTATTCGAGGAGGTCCATGGGGGCGGTTGGTCGCACGTTGACTGCGACGGCGCGGGACTTTATACGACCCGAAGCGGCGACGGCGGCTCGCCCCGAGGACGGGCCGCCGCAAGCCGATCGGAGGGTCGGCCCGGGTCCGAAGGGCAACTTGCGGCATACTCTCCGCCGCGATGCCAATCCCGAAGAAAGTCAACTGGGTCACCCTCGACGTCTATGGAACTCTCATCGATTGGGAGACCGGGGTGATGAACGCGTTCAGGGACGCGTCGTCCGAGGACGGCGTGGAGCTGACCAAGGATCAGGTGATCCCCCCGTTCAAGGAGATCCAGCACAAGACCGAGTCCGGTTCCTACGAGCTCTACGCCGAGGTCCTCAGGCGGACTGCGACCGACATCGCAGCCGGAGCGGGCTGGCGGCTCGAGCCGTCCAACTCCGGCTTCCTCCCCGACTCGATCCCCTACTGGAAGCCGTTCAGCGAATCGAACCCAGCGCTCAACAAGCTCGGCAAGAACTTCCAGACAGGACTGATCTCGAACATCGACGACAAACTGCTCGGCTTCACGAGGCGGCACCTCCCGCTCGAGGTTGACCTGGTCGTGACCGCCCAGCAGGTCAGGGCCTACAAGCCGGACCCCGCACACTTCAAGGAGTTCGCCCGCAGGATCGGCGGCAAGAAGGGCTGGGTCCACATCTCGTCGAGCTACCACACCGACGTCGAGCCCTGCCTGAAGATGAAGGTCCCCGTGATCTGGGTCAACCGCAACAAGGAGACCCTCGAGAAGGGCCAGAAGAAGCCTGACGCGGAGGTCAAGAACCTGCGCGAGGCGGTCAAGCTCCTCGGCCTTTCCTGAGTCGGCCGATGCGCGCCTTGGCGCTAGACGAGGATGTCCTGCTCGTCCAGAGCGGGGTCTGGCAGACGAACGCGGTCGCTGTCCGCAGTGGCAGCGAAGCCTTCCTTATCGACAGCCCGGTGCTGCAAGAGGAGCTCGAGACCCTTCCCTCGCTGTTCCAGCAGGCCGAGTTCCCGATCGTCGGGCTGCTTGCGACACACGGAGACTGGGACCACCTGCTCGCACCGCTCGCCTTCCCCGACGCAGCGATCGCCGTCTGCGAGACAACGGCCGCCAGGCTCAAGGCGGAGCCGGGAGCGGCTGCCCGGGAGCTTAGGAAGTTCGACGACAGGTTCTACCTCGAACGCCCCGCGCCACTCTCGCTCTCGGGAATCGACTCGCTCCCGGCTCCGGGCCTGCTGGCGCTCGGCGACCGCGAGCTTGAGCTACACCCGACCGAGGGCCACACAGCCGACGGG
>JBAXRO010000024.1:0-26217 GCA_037131165.1 Actinomycetes bacterium
CGCCTCGACGCTGCCGGAAGGCTGTTCGTCGAGGGGCGCGACGACGACATGATCGTCTCCGGCGGCGAGAACGTCTTCCCGGAGGAGGTCGAAGAGTGCCTCGCGAGCCATCCTGGTGTCAGCGAGGCCGCAGTGGTTGGTGTTCCCGACGACGAGTTCGGCCAGAGGCTGCGCGCGGCGGTCGTGCGGGAACCCGGCAGCGAGGTCGACGCCGACGCCCTCGCCGAGCACGTCCGTGCGCATCTCGCCCGTTACAAGGTCCCCCGCGAGATCCTCTTCGTTGACGAGCTGCCGCGCAACGCGACCGGCAAGGTCCTGCGCCGCAGGATCGCCGAGTGACCGCGTTACCCTCGGGGAATGCTCGACTCCCCGGTTGACCTCGGCGCGCTTCGCCTGACATCAGGGGCCGGTGCCGTTCTTCGCGTCGCGGCCCCGGCGCCGTCGTTCACTCTTGGGGGCAACGACTACACCTCGTCGCCCGACCCGCTAGAGGTCAGGATCGAAGCTTCGCGCACTGTCGGGGAGGGCTGGGCGTTCAAGCTCTCCTTCGAGGCCGACGTCGCCGGTCCGTGCACGCGCTGCCTCGCACCGGCGACCCACCACCTGGAGGTGGTGGCGAGAGAGGCGACACGGCCGGGGGGAGGGGAGGAACTCGACTCGCCCTACCTCGAAGCCGAGGAGCTCGACGTCGAGGCTTGGGCTCGCGACTCGGCCCTGCTGACCCTCCCTTCGTCGATTCTCTGCGAGTCCGACTGCCCGGGCCTCTGCGGGGAGTGCGGCGAACGGCTCGCCGAGCTCGGCCCCGACCACGCACACGAGAAGCCGCCGGACCCGCGATGGGATGCACTGCGCCGACTCAGTCAATGAGCGCCCGACGCTGGTACGCTCCATTCCATGGCCGTCCCGAAGCAAAAGCAATCCCACTCGCGCACCACGAAGCGCCGTTCCCAGCACAAGGCCGCCGTACCGACGGTCAACGGCTGCCAGAACTGTGGATCGCCTCGCCTGCCTCACCGCGTCTGCCCGTCCTGCGGGACTTACGCGGGTCGCGAAGTCGTAAGCGACTCCTGAACTCCCGGCCATGAGCACGGTCACTGTCGCCGTCGACGCAGGCGGCGCCGACCGGGGACCGCGTGAGGTCGCTGCCGGCGCAGCCGAGGCAGTTCGCAACGGGATCCGGGTGATTCTGTTCGGCGACGCCTCGGCGATCGGGAGCGTCCCCCAAGGGGTCGAGGTTCGGGATGCCCCGGTTTCGATCGCCAAGGAAGCGGACCCTGTGGCGGCCGTTCGGTCGACCCCCGAAGCCTCGGTGGTCCAGGCTGCCAGGGCCGTCTCCTCAGGGGAGGCCGACGCCTTCGTGTCGGGAGGCTCGACAGGGAGTGCCTTGGCTGCCGGGGTGCTCCACATCCGGCGCCAACGCGGCATCAGCAGGCCGGCGCTGGCATTGATGGTGCCGGTTCCGGGTGCCCCCGTCCTCTTCCTCGACGTCGGCGCCAGCACCGAGGTGAGGGCCGACCGCCTGGTCCAGCACGCTCACCTCGGCTCGGCCTGGGCGGCGACGGCGCTCGGGATCGATTCCCCTCGGGTGGCGCTGCTCTCCAACGGCGAGGAGCCGACTCGCGGGACGCCAGCGGTGGTCGAGGCGAACGCACTGCTGTCGGAGGACTCGAACCTGCGCTTCATCGGCAACATCGAGGGAGTCGGGGTGGCGAGCGGGCAGGCCGATGTCGTCGTCACGGACGGCTTCACCGGGAATGTCGCACTGAAGCTGATGGAGGGGGTCTCGGGCGCGTTGATCGAGGCGATTCGCGGAGCGGCTTCCTCCGATGCCCGGGCCGCCGCTGGCGCACTGTTGATGAGGCCGGCGCTCAGCGGGCTTCGCAGCCAACTCGATCCGGAGGAGCACGGCGGAGCCCTGATGCTCGGCCTGCGGTCGGTCGGCGTCGTACCGCACGGCCGGTTTTCCAGCAGGGGATTCGCTAGGGCGATCGAGGTCGCGGCCGACGCCGTCCGCTCGGACGCAATCAACAGGACGCACTCGGCTCTCGAGTCGGCGGGCGTGTTGAGGACCCCGGCACGACCGGACTGACCCCGCGTCCGCTGCGCTCTCTAGCCTGCGCGGCTGATGACTCGTGAGCAGGTGATCGAGGCAGTGCGCGCCCATCTCGTGGACGAGTTGGGGGTCGAGCCCGACGCCGTCAAGGAGCAAACCCGCTTCCGCGAGGATCTCGACGCCGATTCACTCGATCTCTACACGCTCCTCCAAGAGTTGGAGGACACCCACGGGATCAAGATCCCCGACGAGGAAGCGGCATCGATCGAGACCGTCGGCCAGGCCGCCGACATGGTCCTCGCGAAGCTTGGCGGAGAGCAGGGGCCCTGACTGCCTGCGAGCATCCGAGCCCTTGCCGACTCACTCCCCCTGGATCTGCAGAGGGAGGTGACGGCGCATGCCTCCTGGGCGCCGGTCAGAACCGGCAGCTACGAGCGCCTGGCGTTCGTCGGCGACAGCTTGCTTTCCGCGATCGTGACCCTGCACCTCGACAGGAAGTTCCCGAGGGAGCGGTTCACTCCGGGGACCCTCACCCGGATCAGGGCGAAGGTCGTCTCGGACGAGACCCTTCACTCGGTCGCGTCGAGTATCGGGTTGGCAGAGATGGCCGTAGCCCTCGCTCCGGAGCCCGACCGGGAGAGCGCCCGCTCGCTGGTTGCCTCGGGGAAGCCTCTCGCATCGATGCTCGAGGCGCTGATCGCAGCCTGCTGGCAGTTCCATGGTTCGGAAGCGACCTCTGCTGCAGTGATCGATGCGCTGTCGGAGTCGCTCGCGCTGGCGGCCGAGCAGCCGGCCGACCCGAAGACGCTGCTGCAGGAACGGCTCGCGCGTTCGGGTTCGACTGTCCGCTACGAGGGGTCGCGGGCCGAGAGCCCGGACCATGCGCCGATGTTCGACGCGGTTGCGGTTCGCGAACCGGAAGGGGTGCGGCTCGGAACCGGTCGCGGCGGCAGCAAGAAGGCGGCGGAGGCAGCTGCTGCCGAGCGGGCTTTGTCATCGCTTTCGGAGGCCGGGGAGTGACCCGATGAGGCTCAAGGGAATCGCGCTCAAGGGCTTCAAGTCGTTCCCGGAGCGGACGGTGCTCGAGTTCGCGCCGGGAGTGAGCGTCGTCGTCGGGCCGAACGGCTCCGGCAAGTCGAATGTGACCGACGCGGTCCTCTGGGCGATGGGAGAACAGTCCCCGCTCGCAGTCAGGGGCCAATCGATGCAGGACATCATCTTCTCCGGAGGCCACGGGCGCCAGGCCGCGCGCGCTGCCGAGGTCGAACTGGTCTTCGACAACTCCGGGGGCGAGCTGCCGGTTCCGGCTGCAGAGGTGTCGGTCCTGAGGAAGCTCGACCGCAACGGCGAGGGCGAGTACCGGATCAACGGCGCCCGCTGCCGGATGACCGATGTCCTCGAGCTGCTTTCCGACAGCGGACTCGGCAAGGAGGGCCACTCGGTGATCGGCCAGGGCCGGGTCGAGGCGATCGTCACGTCGAAGCCGAGGGACAGGCGGCTGCTTATCGAAGAGGCTGCCGGTCTCGGCAAGCACAGGAGGCGAAGGAGGCGGGCGCAACTCAAGCTCGACCGCACCCGCGACAACCTTGACCGGGCCCTCGACATCGAGCGCGAGGCACGCGCCCACCTGCGTCCGCTCAAGCGCCAGGCGGAGGCCGCCGAGATCCACGCGAGGCTCGAGCGACAGATACTCGAGGCGCGCTGGTCGCTCGTTCGCGATGACTTGTTCGGGCGCGAGGATCGCGTCGCCTCAGCCGAGGCAGCAGCGGCGAAGGCCCGCTCGGAGCGCGAGACCCTTGCAGCGGAGGCCGCCGGAGTGGCCGCGAAGCGCTCCGAAGCCGAAGAGGAACTCGCAGGAAGGGCGAAGCGCAGGGATGACCTCGCTCAAAGGACGTTCTCCGTCAGGGCGGCCACTGAGCGGCTGGGTGAGCGGATCGAGTCGGTCAAGGCCGGCTTGACCCAGATCGACGCCCGGATCGGGTCGGACTCGGCCGAGATGGCTCGGATCGAGGGCGAGTTGGCGACCGGAGGTGAAGATCCCCAAGCCGACCGCAGGGCCCGTCTGGTTGCCCGGCTCACCGAGCTCGATGCCGAGCTTGGACGCGAGCGCGCCGGCGAAGTCGAGGGGCTCGAGGCGAAGTTGGCCGAGGCCTCGGGTGCAGTTGAGGTTGCGAAGGCCGAGCTCGTTCGAATCGCTGCCGAAGCCGAGCGAACACAATCTGCCGTGGTTGCGGCGAGGCAGGCCCAGTCCGACGCAGACCGCGAGCGCGATCGGGCCGCCGGCGAACTGAAGCGGGCCGAGCGAGAGCTCGACCAGCTCGAAGCGTTCCTGAGGGAGAACGGTGGCGCTCCCGCCGGAGCCAGGGCGCTCGCCGACGGACTCGATGTCGATCCGGGCTGCGAGCTCGCTGTAGCCGCCGTCCTCGGGGGGCGCCTCTCGGCAGCGGTCGTGGACAGCTTCGAGTCGGGCTCTGTCCTGCTTGACGGTGTCGGTGACTACGGCGGCAGGGCGATCGTGGTCGGGGGCGACTCGGGCGCTGGCCGCGGCGCGGGAACCGCACCGGGGCCGGGCGCCCGGTTGCTTGCGGACTGCATCAGCGGGGATTCTCCCGAGGCGAGGCTCGCGAAGTTACTGCTGGCGGACTCATGGCTGGTGACCTCCCTCGATTCCGTCCCGCGCGGTTTCGCCGGAATCGCTGCCACTTCCGACGGCCGGTCGTGGGTCGCGTCGGTCGGTGAGCTCAACCAGGTCCCCAAGGCCGGTGCGGCCAGAGTCCTGGCCGAGCGAAACCGGCTTGACGGACTGCGCACTTCGGTCTCGGACCAGAGGGACTCATTCGAGCGGGCAGTGGCCGCTGTCGAACGCACTCGCTCAGCGCTCAGCGAGGCGGAGGCCGTGGCGTCGGCTGCAGCAGAGGCCAGACGTGAATCGGTCCGGATGGCCGATTCGGCGGCTGAGGAGCTCAGGCGGGCCGAGTGGCTGATCGAGGCAAGGCGCAAGGCGCCGCAGGCGGGGCCGGTTGCCGTCGAGCGGGCCGAGGTAGCCGCCGAGCTGGCCGCAGAGGAGCGGATCGCGGCGAGGATGGCCGCCGAGCGCGACGGCAGCGCCGCACGCCTCGCCGGGTTGGCAGAGCGGCTCCGGCGCGACCGGGCGATGACCCCGTCCATCCGTGCACTGATCCAGTCGCTGGAGGCCGCGGCGGCCGCGATCGTGCCGCTTCGCGAGCGGCTTGACAGCGAGCTGGCAGGAGACGGGGAGGAGGGCGAGGGAGTGGCTGCGGCCCTGCGTCAGCTCGCCGCCCAGGAGGCCGCGATCCAAGCAAAGGTCGCCGCCCTCGGTGAGCAGGTCACGGCGGCGGAGGTTGAATCGCAGAGGCTTCGCGACCGTCGGGACGAATCGAAGGCGGAGCTCTCCGAGCTAGCGGCCCAGCTCGGGCTGGATGAGGCCGCACCGGAGGAGATTCTCGCTGAAGATGCGCGCGAGCTGCTGGAAGCGACGCTCGAGCGCCTCGAGCGCCGACGCTCGCAGCTCGGGCCTGTGAACCCATTGGCGGCCGATGAATACCGGGCGGCCCTCGAGCACCTGGAGGAGCTCGAGGCGCAGCGCAAAGACCTCGAATCGGCTCTGGTCGAACTGAAGGGTCTTGTCCGTGACTGCGATCGCACGATCCGCGAGACCTTCGAGGAGACATTCGCCGCCGCCAGTGACCATTTCGAGGATCTGGTCGAGAAGCTCTTCCCCGGTGGCAAGGGCAGGCTGAGGCTGGTGACGGAAGAGTCCGGGCCCAAGCAGGTCCTCGGCGGAGGCGAGCCGGCCGACGGGCAAGCCGATGGGGCGGAGGCCGAAGTGCCCGATTCCGACGAGTTCGACGAGCCGGACGTCCCACAGATGGGGGTGGAGATCGAGATCACCCCGGCAGGCAAGACGATGCGCCGGCTTTCGCTCCTCTCCGGCGGTGAGAAGTCGATGACCGCGATCGCCTTCATCTTCGCCGTCTTCCTTGCGAAGCCCTGCCCCTTCTACATCCTCGACGAGGTAGAGGCCGCGCTCGACGACCTGAACCTCGGGAGGTTCCTCGAGCTGCTCAAGGCTTACCGCGACCAGGCCCAGTTCATCGTCGTCACACACCAGCGCAGAACGATGGAGGCGGCCGACGCTCTCTACGGAGTTTCGATGGGCGGAGACGGCGTATCGAAGGTGATCTCGCGCAAGCTGGGGGATGCCCCAGCGGCTGACGACTCGCTCGCTGCCTGAGTCATTTGTCGGGGCGCCCATGACTCGGGGCCGGACGGCGCGGCGTTAGGCTTCCAGCCGATGACGGTGTTCATGGTGATCTGGGCGCTGGTCGCGCTCCTGTTCGGCATCGCCTCGGCAAGGTCGAGGTCGGTCGTCCAACTGCCCGTGGCTGCCGCTGCCGCGTTTGCCTGCGCGGCCGTTGCCCTCGGAGGTGGGTTGGTGGCATCGCTCTTCCTCTTCGTGCTGATCGGGCTGATCGGCCGCTGGGTCGTGCGTCCGCTCACCCGTGCCGAGGATCGGGCCGATGCCAGGTTGCGGCCAGGGATCGGCTCGCTCGTTGGCAGACCGGCCGTGGTGGTCGAGCGGGTCTCCAACCATGAAGCGCTTGGTTGCGTCCGGATCGACGATGAACTCTGGTCGGCGCGCACCCCAACAGATGAGGACGGAGCGATCGAGAACGGAGAGCGCGTCCACGTGGTCGAGGTCCGGGGTTCGACCGCCATCGTGAGCCGGTGAAGGTGGCCGTGGTACGCCCATTCAAGCGTCGAGGCGCCCGGACCGCTACTCTCCAACTCCTGCGGGTCCCCGACCCGCTCACGAAACCATGTCAGTAAGACTCCGACTCACACGCGTAGGCAACCGCAAGAACCCGATCTGGCGGGTAGTTGCCGCTGACCAGCGCTCCGCGCGCGACGGGCGGATCATCGAGCTGCTCGGTACCTACAACGCCCAGACCGACCCGTCGACGATCACCCTCGACGAAGAGCGGGTCAAGGACTGGATGGCGAAGGGCGCGCAGCCGACGGCCGCTGTCAAGCGCCTGATGCGCATCCAAGGCATCGACCCCAACGCCCGCTAGGCCCGTGGCGGTCAAGGACCTGCTCCACACTCTCGTCACTGCGGTGGTCGAGAACCCCGACGACGTCACGATCCAAGAGTCGGAGGAAGACGGAGCGATCGTCCTCGAACTGAGCGTCCACGACGAGGATTACGGCCGGGTCATCGGTCGCGAGGGCCGGACCGCCCAAGCGCTGCGTACCGTCGTCAAGGCGGCTGCTCCTGACGGGCGCAAGGTCTTCATCGACATCGTCGATTGAGGTCGGCGGCTTTGCCCGAGCGCGTGGCATCGGTCCGAGCGGGTCGCATCGCTTCGCCCCACGGACTCGACGGATCGGTGCGAATAGCCGATCCGGTACCTGCACTTCTCGAGCTGGGAAGTGAGGTGGAGGTAGCGGGCCGGACACTCCGGATCGAGCGGCGATCGGGAACCGCAGAGCGGCCGATCATCAGGCTCGAAGGCTGCTCTGACAGGACGGCTGCCGAGGCACTCAAGGGTGCGATCCTTACCGTCCCGAGGGACCGGGTGCCCGAGCTGGGCGATCAGGAGTGGTGGGCTGCGGACCTGATTGGACTGCGGGTCACGGACGGCTCGATCGATGTCGGCAAGGTGGCCCGTGTCCTCGGGCTCCCATCATGTGAGGTGCTTGAGGTTGCGCGTCCCGGCCGGCCTGCCCTGCTGGTGCCGCTGATCGACGATGCCGTCCGGACGGTGGACACCGAGGTCGGTTGCGTCGATGTCGACACGCGGTTCCTCGGCGAGGAGGCTCAGGAGTGAAGGTCGACATCTTCACCCTCTTTCCCGAGGCCTTCGATTGGTTCCTCGGGCAGCGCCACGTCCGCAACGCGATCGAGCAGGGGTCGCAGGTCGAATGCCTTGACATCAGGGACACGACGCCCCTTACCGGTCGGCAGGTCGACGACACGCCGTTCGGCGGCGGGGCGGGGATGGTTCTCAGGGTTGACGTGATTGCTGCGGCGCTCGAGGCCCGCTACGGCGCCGATCCTGCCGAGCCGACTCAGGGAAGGCGGGTCGTCGCGCTGACTCCGTCCGGTCGCCTCCTCGACGATGACCTCGTCGAGGACCTCAGATCCACTGATGAACTGACACTGCTGTGTGGGCGCTACGAGGGCTTCGATGAACGCATTCTCGAGCGGTTCTGCACCGACCAGGTCTCGATAGGGCGCTACGTGCTTGCCGGAGGCGAGATCCCGGCGATGGTTCTTTGCGACGCACTCCTCAGGCGACTGCCCGGTTCGCTCGGCGACGAGCGTTCGGCCGAGGAGGAGAGCTACTCGAGCGCCCTGGGCGGGGCACCCGAGTACCCGCACTACACACGCCCGGCGGACTTCCGGGGCTGGGGGGTTCCCGAGGTGCTCCTGTCGGGCAATCACGCCCTGATCGACGGCTGGCGTGCGGAGCGCAGCCGCGAGCGCGCCGCAGCGGAACGTGCCGCTGACGGCGAGTGACGCCGACAACGGGTAGGATGGCGTTCCTTCCGCGACGCTCGCAGTGAGCGGAGCGGTCATTCAGAACTGCCCCGATCGGAACAATGAGCACAGTCATCGAGAATCTCGAGCGCCAGCAGCTGCGCCGCCTCCCAAACTTCCGCGCAGGCGACCGCGTGCGCGTCCACATCCAGGTGATCGAGGGATCGCGCAAGCGCACTCAGGTCTTTGAAGGCGTCGTCATCGCCCGCGGCGGCCACGGCGTGAGGGAAACGATCACCGTTCGCAAGCAGTCCTTCGGTGTCGGGGTGGAGCGTGTCTTCCCGCTCCATTCGCCCAAGATCGAACAGATCGAGGTCGCAGCCCGCGGCGATGTCCGTAGGGCCAAGCTCTACTACCTCCGTGACCGCGTCGGGCGTAAGGCAAGGGTACGCGAGCGGACCGACCTGACTCCGGAGGGAGCGGTCGAGCGCGAGCTGATCGCAGCCCCACCCGCCGACGAGCCCGCGCCCGAGGCAGTCGAGGAGACGGCTGCCGACGCCGTCGACGTCGAGGAGACTCAGGCAGTCGAGGGCGATGCCCCCGTAGCCGAGGCAGCTGAGGCCGAGGCCCCGGCAGAGGAGATCGCGGCCGAAGAAGCTCCCGTAGCCGAGGAGGCTCCCGCAGCGGAAGAAGCTCCTGCAGAGGAGCCTGAGGCCGAAGAGGCTCCCGTAGCCGAGGCCGAGACGCCCGTCGAAGAGAAGTGAGGCTGAAGCGCGATTCCACCGCCGGTTCGTTGATCGAACTGGTGGTTGTGATCGCTGCCGCGATCGGCATCGCGCTCCTCGTCCAGCAGTTCCTCGTCAAGCCGTACCGCATCCCGAGCGGTTCGATGATCCCGACCCTCAGCATCGGCCAGAGAGTTCTCGTCGATCGCTTCAGTGAGCGATTCGGCCCGCCTGCCATCGGCGAAGTGGTCGTCTTCCATCCCCCCAAGGGGGCCGACGTCAGTGAGTGCGGCGACCCCGGGCAGGGCCCGTTCTACACCGGGCCTCAGAGCCGGTTCTCCTGCTCCAATCCGACAGCCGGCGAGTCGGACCAGACCTTCATCAAGCGCGTGGTTGCCGGTCCGGGCGACACGATCGCGGTGCGGTCCGGCTATGCCGTCGTCAATGGTGAGGTCCGCAAGGAGCCCTACATCCGTGCCTGCGGTGCAGCAGCGGCCTGCGATCTGCTCCCGATCCGGATTCCGGCCGGGCACTACTTCATGATGGGGGACAACCGTGGTGAATCCGACGACAGCCGGTTCTGGGGGCCGGTCCCCGAAGGATCGATCATCGGGCAAGCCTTCGCAACGTACTGGCCGCCGAGCCGCATCGGCCTCCTCTGACCGCGGCGAGCCACGCCCTGCCGTCAGGCTGATCTCGTTCGATCGAGCGAGGGGAGTCGACCTCGTAGCCGGCGCCGACGAGGCCGGCCGGGGCTGCCTCGCCGGCCCGCTAGTTGCTGCTGCCGTCATGTTCGATCATTCGCGCCTCTCGCTCCGGGATCTGAGGCGTCTCTCCGCCCTCAACGACTCCAAGAAGGTGAAACCCGAGCTGCGAGAGGAGCTCTTCGCCGCGATCGAGGCGACCGCCGAGAGGGTGGTGGTCGCGATCCGGCCGGCAGCGGTGATCGATCGGGAGGGGTTGCATCGCACCAACATCGAGGCTCTCTCATCGGCTCTGACCGGGGTCTGCGACAGTCATGCGGTGACGTTCTCGGACGGGTTCGAGGTTCCGGTGCGTGACGGCAGCTCGGAGAAGCTGATCCGGGGCGACAGTCGCAGCGCTGCGGTGGCCGCCGCTTCGATCATCGCCAAGGTCGTGAGGGACAGGCACATGCAGAGGGCCGCCGACCTGTTCCCCGGATATGGGTTCGAGCGGCACGTCGGCTACGCCACCGAGGAACACCGGGACGCACTGCAGCGACTCGGGCCAACCTCGATCCATCGGCGCTCGTTCAAGTCTGCGGCCTACGAGTCGGCTGCCTGACCGCAGTCAAAGGGCTCCCTCGAGGACCTCGAGGCTGACCAGGCCGCCATCCACCGTCACCGTGATGGCGGCAGCATCGAGCCGGATGCTCGAGGGCCGCGGCGACAGCCGGTTCTCAGCCAGCCAACGGCCAGCCATTCGCCTCACCTGCAGAGCCTTGCGGCTGTCGAAGGACTCGATCGGGTTCCCTCGCCCTGCGACTCGGGTGCGCACCTCGCAGAAGACGAGGGTTTCGCGTGTGCGCATGACGAGGTCGATCTCCCCGAACCGCGTTCGCGCGTTCCGGGCGATCAGTTCGTAGCCGAGCCTCAGGTAGTGCGCTGTTGCATGGGCCTCGCCCGCCCTTCCCGTCGCGAGTCTCTGGTGGGTCATGGGTCCGACGGTAAGCAGACTTCCGTCGCTTGACTGCCTCTCAGTGCGAACGATTCGCCGCGCCTCCTGCGCGGAGGTCTGAATCACCGCAGGAAGGCTGCTGAACCGTTGCGAAAGGCGTGTGACCCGTGTCTCCCGGAGGCGTACGTTGGGCTGGTGCTCGCCCGCTGCTCGACATTCGCCCTCGACGGGCTCGAGCCCGTTTCGGTCTCGGTCGAGCTCGATGTCCGACCGGGCCTCCCTGGCTTCTCGATCGTCGGGCTCGGTGATGCCGCAGTCAGAGAGTCAAGGGAGCGAGTCAGGGCAGCCCTGCTCAACTCGGGGTTCGAGTTCCCGCTCAAGAGGATCGTCGCGAACCTGGCGCCCGCGAGCCTTCGCAAGGCCGGGCCGGGCTTCGACGCCGCCCTGGCAGCGGCACTGCTTGCGGCAAGCGAACAGGTGCCGCTGCTCTCGCTCGAGGGCACGGCGGTCTTCGGTGAGATCTCGCTCGGCGGAGAGATCCGCGGATGCCGGGGCACCCTCGCAGCGGCCGAAGGAGCGAGGGCGGCAGGGATCCAGCGGTTCCTTGTTGCGGAGGAGAGGGCATGCGAGGCCGGACTCGTCGAGGGGCTCGCGGTTGGTGGGGTCAGGGACCTGCGCGAGCTCGCCTCGTTGCTCGCGGGAAGGACCGGAATGAGGCCGCCTCGTGGCCGGGTGTCGCTGCCGGTCGAGCCGGGCGGCCCGGACCTCGCCGACGTGAAGGGGCAGGGCGCAGCGGTCGAGGCACTCACGATCGCAGCTGCCGGCGGGCACAACCTGCTGATCGAGGGACCGCCGGGAGTCGGCAAGACAATGCTGGCTCGCAGGCTCCCTGGGCTGCTTCCCCCGCTCCGACGCGATGAAGCGCTTGCCGTGACGAGGATCCAGTCGGTCGCGGGCCTGCACTCAGGCGACGCACTGGTGAGCAGCAGGCCGTTCAGGGCGCCGCACCACACGATCTCGCCTGCAGGGCTTGTGGGGGGCGGTTCCGTCCCGACCCCGGGCGAGGTCACCCTCGCTCATCTGGGCGTGCTTTTCCTCGACGAACTGTCGGAGTTCCCGAGGCACTGCCTCGACTCGCTCAGACAGCCGCTCGAGGACGGTTTCGTCACGGTCGTCCGAAGGGGATTCACGGCGGTATTTCCTTCCCAGGTGACGGTCGTCGCGGCCACCAACCCTTGTCCCTGCGGACATGCCGGAGATTCGAGCCGCTGCAAGTGCGACCAGCGGGCCTTGGATTCGCACTCCCGGAGGCTGAGTGGGCCGCTTCTCGATCGCTTCGATCTGCTCGTCACCACCGGTCAGCCGACCCGATCCGATCTTGAGGCCGGGCCGTCCCTGACCACGGTGGAAGCGCGCCGGCGTGTGTTGGTCGCGAGGGAGATGCAGCTGGCCCGCTGGGGGGAGACGGGTGTTTCGTCGAATCACATGGCCAGCGAGTCCGATCTGCGCGCCGGCGGCCTTTTCGGCGATGAGGCAGTGCGAGTTGTAGGCGACGCGTACGACCGCGGCCTGATCGGTCCTCGTGGCCGGGTGAGGGTGATGAGGGTGGCCCGCACGATCGCCGACCTCGAACAGCAGCAGGAGACAGCCGAGGAACACGTGCTTGCGGCCCTGTCGATGAGGCTGCGGGCGAACGAGGCATCGCGATGAGCGGTGGTGCGTGTGACCGGTGCCTTGCCTGTTCGGCAACCCTCGCCGCCGTGGGAGGCCATCTCCAATTGACGGCACCGCGTTCCCGGCCGAAGCGCCTGCTCTCGCTCGAGCCGGAAGCGCTGATCGGGGCGGTCGGCGGAGAGCGAACGGCGACACTCGTCGAGCGGCTGCGCAGGTTCGACGCAGGCAGGCAGCGCTCGCTGATCACCCGGGCTGGGATCGCGAGTGCGTGCCGGCACCGAGGCGACTTCGAATGGCCCGAGTACACGTCCGTGGATCCGGAGCCGCCCTGGGTCCTCTACGCCCTTGGCGACCCGGGACTGCTCGCTGCGGTCCGGCCGGCGGTGGCTGTGGTCGGAGCCCGCAAGGCCGACTCCTACGGCCGCGAGACTGCGAGGCTGATCGGCCGGGAGGTCACCGGGGCAGGCGCGGTTGTCGTCAGTGGCCTCGCCCTCGGGATTGATGCATCGGCTCACATCGGAGCGCTCGACACTGATGCTGGGCGCACGGTCGCTGTCGTCGGCGGCGGAGTCGACAGGCCTTACCCCCGCTCGAACTCCACGCTGCATCGCCGGATCAGCGAGCGCGGCTGCATCGTCTCCGAGATGCCGCCGGGAACCGGTGTCTGGCGGTGGTCGTTCCCCGCTCGCAACCGCTTGATCGCCGCGATGTCGAGGCTCGTGGTCGTCGTCCAGGCCGACCTTGGGTCGGGCTCCCTCCATACGGCCGAGGCTGCCCTTGCGAGGGGTGTCCCGGTTGCCGGAGTACCCGGGCGGATCGACTCGCCGCTGTCCAGCGGCGTCAACCACCTGATCGCCGACGGCGCCGTTGTGATCGGCGCGCCAGGTGTTGTCCCGGGATTGGTCGGCCTCGCTGCTGCCGAGCGGCCCAGCGTCCCCGAAGAGCTCAAGGAGGCCCTCGATCTCGTGATCGAGGGGCGTTCGGGAGATCTGATCGAGCGCGGCGACGATGATGCGGCGCGCCTCGCTCTCGACCTCGCCCGACTCGAACTTCAGGGCCTTGTCGAGCGGGTGGCGGGCGGGAGGTGGGTGCTGACGGGCGGGGCTGGCTGAGCGGTAACCTAGGCCGCATGAACTCTCCCCTCGATCCAAAACACCGCAGTCGGGTCCTCACGGAGGGCCCGGAACGCGCTCCGGCCCGCGCCTACCTCAAGGGAATCGGTTTCGACGACGAAGCCCTCTCCAAGCCGATCATCGGCGTCGCCTCGACCTGGATCGAGACGATGCCCTGCAACTTCCATCTGCGCGCCCTCGCGGCCAGAGTCAAGGAGGGCATTCGGGCAGCAGGCGGCACCCCGATGGAGCTCAACACGATCGCGATCTCCGATGGCATCACCATGGGCACGGAGGGGATGCGAACGTCGCTCGTTTCGCGCGATGTGATCGCCGATTCGATCGAACTCGTCGCACGGGGCCACATGTTCGACGGTCTCGTCGCCCTGTCGGGATGCGACAAGACGATCCCCGGAACCGTCATGGCCCTCGCCCGGGTGGACGTGCCCTCGGTGATGATCTACGGCGGATCGATTCCGCCCGGCCGGTTCAAGGGAGCGGACGTCACGATCCAGGAGGTATTCGAGGCGGTCGGCGCCCATGCCGCCGGCAAGATGAGCGACGAGGATCTCGCCGAGCTCGAGTCCGTCGCGTCCCCGGGCGCTGGTGCCTGCGGTGGCCAGTTCACGGCGAACACGATGGCGATGGCCTACGAGGTCATGGGCATCAGCCCGATCGCCTCGGCGATGGTTCCCGCCCAGGACCCGTCGAAGGCTGAGGTCGCCTACGAGGCCGGCCGGCTCGTGATGGACGTGCTTGCCCGCGGTCAGCGGCCGAGCGACATCATCACCCGCGACAGCATCGAGAACGCCATCGCCTCGATCGCGATCAGTGGAGGCTCGACCAACGGGGTACTCCACCTGCTCGCCCTCGCCCATGAGGCCGGAGTCGACATCGACATCGACGACTTCGACAGGATCAGCGAGAAGACCCCACTGCTCTGCGATCTCAAGCCTGGCGGCAACTACGTGGCCGTCGACCTCTACGAGGCCGGTGGAGTCCCGGTCGTTCTCTCCCGGCTCCACGAGGCAGGACTCCTCCACTCCGACGCTCCGACGGTCACGGGCGGCTCGGTCGGTGAGCACGCGGTCAATGCTCAGGAGCAAGCCGGGCAGCGCGTCGTTCGACCGCTCGACGATCCGATCAAGGCGACAGGTGGCCTCGCGATCCTCAAGGGGAATCTCGCCCCGGAGGGGTGCGTGGTGAAGCTCTCCGGCCACGAACGGCGCTTCCACAAGGGGCCGGCCAAGGTATTCGAGGGCGAAGAAGCCGCGATGGCGGCCGTCGAAGAGGGAGGCGTGATCGAGCCCGGCGACGTCGTCGTGATCCGCAACGAGGGCCCCGCAGGCGGCCCGGGAATGCGCGAGATGTTGGCGGTCACGGCAGCAATCGTCGGAGCGGGCCTGGGTGAGGATGTCGCGCTCCTGACCGACGGGCGCTTCTCCGGTGCCACTCACGGCTTCATGGCCGGCCACATCGCACCCGAAGCCGTCAGGGGCGGGCCGATCGGAGCGGTCCGCGATGGAGACGAGATCACGGTCGACGTCGACAACCGGGTGCTCGACGTCGCGCTGACCGACGAGGAGATCTCCGCGCGCCTTGCGGACTACGAACCGCCGGTCAGAGAGAATCTCCCGATCGTCATCAAGAAGTATGTCCAGCAGGTCCGCGGTGCCGAGCTCGGCGCAGTGACCCACTGAGGGTCAGCCACCGATGCGGATCGCCATCGACATCGACTCGACGCTGCACGACTACTGGCCGATCTTCCAGAGGGTTGCCAAGCGTCGTTTCGGAGTCGATATGACCTACGAGGCTCAGCGCGACTGGCAGATCCGGCTGTTGCGCCCCGAGCAGGTTCAGGCGGTCATCGAGGAGAGCCACAGCGAGGACAACGTCCTCGGGGCCGTGCCCTACGAAGGCGCGGTCGAAGCGATCTCTCGCTGGGCCGCAGAGGGTCATTGGATCCACATCACCAGCCATCGGGCCGACCGTGCCCACGATGCCACTGCTCGCTGGCTCGAATCGATCGGACTGCCCCACGACGACCTGCACTGCTCGTTCGACAAGATCACAAGGTGCGTCGACCTCGGGATCGAATTGCTGATCGACGATTCGCCGGTGAACATCGTCAGGGCGCTGGAGGTTGGCATCACCCCGGCTACGCTCCGCCACCCGTGGAATGAGGACATCTGCGACGAGGAACGCGTCATCTCCGCTGATGACTGGGCTGGGCTGGCCGACCTGCTCGATCCGTTCGTCGCCGCAGGCGCAGCCTCGGGCAGCTGAGGTCCCGGTACACAGCGCAATCGCGCGGTCAGGTGGTCCATCCTTGCCGCCGGCCGATGTACCCTCGAAAGAGTGTCTCGGAGCCTCAAGGCAATCCTCGTGGCGGGCGTGCTGCTCGCCGTCGCAGCCGCGGCTTCGTGGGCCGTTGACAGTTCCCAGAAGCGCACGGTCGCAGCCGGAGTGAGGGTCGCCGGAGTCGATGTCGGTGGGATGGAGGCAGCGGCCGCAAGGGCGAAGATCGAGGCGGCCTTCGCGCCCCGGCTGAAGCGGCCCGTGATCGTCACGGCCGCGGGGCAGAAGTTCGAGATCAGCCCCCGGCGAGCCGGCGTGAAGATCGACTACGACGGAGCCATCGAGCAGGCGATCTCGATGAGCCGCAGGGGTTGGATCGGTGCCCGGCTCTGGCGTTCGGTCTCCGGGTCGCCAGTCGAATCATCGATCACCCCGGGAGTCAGGGTCGATTCGAACGCGGTGGACGGCTTCTCGAAGCGGATCGCGAAGCGGGTCGACCGCCCCCCGATCGAGGCACACCTGCTTTACGGACCCGACAGCGTCACGCCCGCCAAGGGCAGCCCCGGCTACCGCGTCAGCACAGGCGCGCTCAGCAGTTCGATTGCCGCAGGCCTTACTTCGCCGGCCGGTGACGGACCGGTTCGGATAGCAGCGCCGATCCGCACCGTCCAGCCGAAGACGACCACCGCGAACCTCGCGGCCGAGTATCCGACGGTGATCACCGTCAGCCGCTCGTCAAAGCGCCTCTACCTTTTCAAGGACCTCAAGCTGGTCAGGACATTCAGCGTGGCGGTTGGTATGGCCGGTCTCGAGACGCCGGCCGGCCTCTACACGATCTACGACAAGCAGGTCAACCCGACCTGGAACGTGCCCAAGAGCGCCTGGGCCGGCGACCTTGCCGGAAAGTCGATCCCGCCCGGCCCCTCTAACCCGATCAAGGCCCGTTGGATGGGGGTCGCAGGCAGTGCCGGGATCCACGGAACCTCGGACGACGCATCGCTTGGGTCGGCCGCTTCCCATGGCTGCATCCGGATGAACATCGGTGATGTGATCTGGCTCTATGACCGGGCGCCCTACGGCACCAAGGTCTTCATCGCCTGATCGGCTCGGTTACTCGCTCCATGGCGAGGGCGAGACTTCCGAAGGCCCGGTGGCGCCAGGAAGGTTCGCGCCGATCTCCGCGGGCGGAATCTCCTGCCATCCCTTTGTCAGCAGCAGGGCATGGTGATCGCCGTGTCGAAGTGTCAGGGTGCCGATGAAGACTCCGCGCTCGCTCTTGACCATCACCGCCTGCCAGAGGGTGGTCGCGTCCACCGGAGCCTGGATGCGGTGCCACGGCGCCTCGGGTTCGTCGACACCCACGGCATTCAACTGCGCCAAGGTGGCGACGTGACCGGTCGAAGTGTCGACGAAGAACTGGCCCATGGACCACGACGGTAGCGACAGTTCGTTGCCCGGGCCGGCTGCGCTCGCCTGGGAAGCGGCAACCCTCAGGTTCGAGGCAGAGCTGCGGCGCAGGGGAGTGTCCGAGCCGACGCGGCGCGCCTACCTGAGTGATATCAGGGGACTTGCCGAATGGGCTTGCCGCAGTGGAGCGCGGCCGGAGGAGCTCGGGGCCCGCGCACTCAGGCGTCACGTCGCGGTGCTCGCTGCCGCCGGCCTGGCCCCAAGTACTGTCGCCAGGCGCCTCGCCTCGTTCAGATCGTTCTTCGGGATGCTGAGGTCAGAGGGCTCGATCTCGCAGAACCCGGCCGAGCTGCTCTCCGCGCCGCGTCGCCAGAGGCGCCTGCCCGACGTCCTACGCAGCGATCAGGTCGCGACCCTGCTCGACAGAATTCCCGCCAAGTCCCCGCTCGAACTGCGCGACCGGGCGATCTTCGAGCTTGCCTATTCCTCAGGGCTGCGCGCGGCCGAGATGGTCAACCTCGACCTCGAGTCGATCGACTTCGAGTCCGAGCAGGTCAGGGTCGAAGGCAAGGGGGCCAAGACAAGGATCGTGCCGATCGGCGAGCCCGCTTCGAAGGCGCTCGAGGATTGGTTGGCCAAGGGCAGGATGGCCCTGGCAGACAACGACCAGCAGGCGCTCTTCGTTTCGAGGACGGGACGCCGACTGTCCACGTCCGACCTGCGCAGGCGTCTGGCGTCGTGGTCCAGCAAGGCCGGACTTCCACCCGGAGTGCATCCCCACTCGCTGAGGCACTCCTTCGCCACCCACCTGCTGGACGGTGGGGCGGACCTGAGGGCGATCCAGGAGCTCTTGGGGCATGCTTCGGTCTCGACCACCCAGATCTACACAAAGGTCGAATCGGAGCGGCTGAGGGCGGCCTACGGCAAGGCCCACCCTCGCGCCTGACAGGCGGCCTGCTGCCGGGGCTGGCTCTGCCAACTCGCTGGTAGCCTCGACGGCGATGGCTGTCCGTCTGATCAGGCCGATGAGCGAATCCGTCGTCTGCGGGTTCTGCGAACGCAACATGCTGCGCGGAGAGGAGGGCGAGACTCTCTACTTCGGGTCCGACTCGCGAATCTCGTGCGAGATGTGCCGCCCGCGTGCTCTTCGCGGCGGCTGGCGGAGGGAGCCGAGTTCGCTCGAACCCCACTCGAGGCCGACCAGCGCAGACCGCGGTCGGCTGCTGGACCGGCTTCGCGGCCGTTCCGGCGATCAGCGCGAAACCCGCCCGACTCCGGCCGCACCGCCGAGGGTGAGGGCTGAACCGAGGGGCGCGTCCGGGCGAGAGAAGGCGGCTATCGACTACTTCAACGACTCGATCCACACCAAGACGATCGCGAGTGTCGCCCACTCATTGGGCGATCCGACTCTGACCGTCATCGATTCCGGCCCGGAAGGCGTTGACATCGTGGCTGCGTGGGAGCTGTGCTGGTACCGCTGGCGGGTCGAGATGGGGCACGGCGGGGCAACGATCGTCGAGGCGGGCAGGGGCTACGAGATGGTTGAACTCCCCTCGCACGAGGTTGCAGGCGGGGTCGGGTTCTCGGCCGACGGCAAGCTGATCCGCACGCCGTGAGGGTCACTCTTCACTGTGACGGCGGCTCCCGCGGCAACCCTGGACCCGCAGCTGTCGGGGTCGTGATCACAGACAGCGAAGGCGAAGTGATCGGCGAGGTGTCGCAGGCGATCGGGATCGCCACCAACAACGTCGCCGAGTACGAGGCGGTGCTCCGGGGACTTGCCCGTGCGTCCGAGCTCGGTGCGACCGAGATCGACCTGATCGGCGACTCGGAGCTGATCGCCAAGCAGATCACGGGCGACTATCGCGTCAAGCACGCCGACATGAAGCCGCTCCACGCGAAGGCGCTGGCGCTCCTCTCTGGATTCGACGACTGGACGATCCGCACCGTCCCGCGGGCTCAGAACGCTGACGCGGACGCACTGGTCAACCAGGCGCTCGACGCGGCCGCCTGATCGCGCGGATCAGTCGAACGGGACGACCGACCGGACGGGCAGGTCACCGAGTGCTGCGCGCCCTCCGAGCTCAGTCAGCTCGGACAGGAAGACCGCGCCGACCGGTTCCGCTCCCGCGGACCTGACGAGTTCCGCCAGGGCGGCAGCCGTCCCTCCGGTGGCGAGCAGGTCGTCGTGAATCAGGACCGTCGCTCCGGCAAGGTCGGTGTCGGGGATGTGCAGATGATCGTGCCCGTACTCGAGTTCATAAGCGATCGATCTGGTCTCCGGTGGCAACTTCTCCGGCTTGCGCGCAGGGATGAAGCCGGCTCCCAGGGCGACGCTCAACCCGGGCCCGAAGAGGAATCCGCGCGCCTCGGGGGCGACTACGAAGTCCGGGTCCTCTCCGAGACCCCGGGCGGCCTCGATAAGCCGCGCAGCAGCCTCCGACAGGAGGAGCGGATCGCGCAGCAACGGACCGATGTCCTTGAACTGGATCCCGGGGCGGGGCCAATCGGGGACGTTTCGGAAGCTGTTCGGGCCAAGGTTCACCATCGGCAAGCTAGAGGACCCTGGTTCGGAAGGCCGCTGCGACCGGCGGTCCACCGTCCGAGCGCATATTCCCTGCGCCGCAGGATCTTCGGGAGACTGGAGTAATGCGAACGGAACCCCTGCGCCCCGGCGTCGGCTCGGCTACGAGGTCGGCAACTGTGATGGTCGTGGACGGCTACCAGCTCTGGGTCGCCGGGATGGTTGCCCTGATCGGGGCGGAGGACGGCTTCGAAGTGGCGACGTGTGCGACCTCGGTCGCCGAGCTCGAGGCTCTCGGTCGCGACTCCCTTCCGGACGTTGTCGTGCTCGGCCCGAATACCGAAACGCTCGAGGAGAGCGGCGGTCAGACCGCGCTGATCAAGAGAGTTCTCGCGTTGTCGCCTGAGTCGCTCGTGCTTGTGGTTTGTCGCTCCGCTCAGGAGACGCGCGGCCTGTCCGAGGGTCTCGAGGCGGGCGCCGTGTCGGCCCTGACGATGGCGGCTTCGGGCGAGGAGCTCCTCGAGGCCCTGCGAACAACCCTTTTGGGGGGCTCGTTCCTTCCTTCTGATCTGGCACTCAAACTGATCCGCGACAACGTCGTCGAGGCCGGCCCCCGCCTGTCCGAGCGGGATGTCGAGATCCTGACCGGCGTTGCTTTCGGCCACACCAATCTCGAAGTGGCGGACCGGCTCGGCCTTTCCGTCAGGACGATAGAAACCCGTCGCGCTCGTATCCAGGATCGGCTCGGCCTCCGAGGGCGATCCGAGATGGTCGGCTACGCCTCTGACAAGGGGATGATGGACGTCCCCGGCGGCTGGCATTCCGAGGGCTGACCCCGGTAAGGCGAGACCCCCGACTGTGCGGGGGCTTCTCGATAAGCGGATGATGTGTTCAATCCGCTGAAACTGCGGGCGATCAGGCCGCCCGTGTCAGTTGTGGGCCATGTTCGCCGCCCAGTGCGGCCCGAACTCGCGCCAGTGCCGCGTCGTCGTCGCGGTGCGCGTACAACTGCCTGACGAGATCCCCTCGGTCGGTGTGCCTGAGTTGCCGGGCAACATCGAAGTCACTGACGCCCGCCTCGACCAACTGCGTTGCGCAGTAGTGCCTGAACAGGTGGAGTGTCAGGTGCGGGACTCCTGCCCGCTGCCGAACAGGGTTCAGCAGGTAGTGAAGCCCCGACTGGTTCAACGGCTTGCCCGTGATCGTCGTGAACACCAGATCCGAGTGAAGGCGCGCGGCCTCGATCTTCCTCAATGCCCGGATCGACTTCGGGCCGAGGACGACCTTGCCGCCGAGCCCGTTCTTGGGGAGGTCGACTCGGCGGAGCCTTGCGTTCCATGCCCGCTCGATCATCGCCTCGCCACGGTCGAGGTCGAGGTCACTCCAGCGCAAGGCGATCAACTCACCGCGCCTGATGCCTGTCTCTGCTGCCGTGTGGATCAGCGCGGCGACCATTGGGCCCGCGGGTCCATCGTGAACCTCCACGGCGGCCTCGGCGAGCCTGTCGATCATCGCCGGAGTCAGGAAGCCCGGAGCCAGGTCGCGGCGTCCTCGACTGCGCTTCATGCGCAACCGGGCGAACGGGTTGTAGTCCCCGATCACATCGGCGAGGCGAGCGTCCGCGTACATGATCCGCAGAGCGGCCTGCTGCGACGGACGCTCCAGTGTCCATTCGCGGGCGACACTGACCTTCACATCCGCAAGGCGAAGGTGACCGTAAGCCTCGGCGAACGCGGCGGTGTGCGCCTCGTACGACAGGACGGTTGACTCCCGACGCTGCTCGCGACTGGTTCCCAACTCGGCGAACATCGAGTCGATCCACAGTCGCCGCCAATCGCGAACTCGCATCTCGCCCTTCGGAGTGTTGCCTTCGCTCAGTGCGACTCGCTCGGCCTCGACTGCTTCGCGCTTGCGGTCGTAGATCCCGACATGGCGCATCCCTCCCTTGCCGTCAGGCACACGAACTCGCCAGCGAACCTCCTTGTACTTGGTGACGCTCATGATTTCACCTCCGGGTCGAGCGAATCCATCATCGCCTCCAGCGACTGACTGAGCGCGCTCAGGATCAGCCGTCCCGGGTCGTTGGCGGGTAGGTGCTGCTCGGCGATCTGCGCGAGCGGGAACACGCTCTCCAGCGCACCCGCAGCGTGCTGGAGATCGAGGTCGGGCATCGGTACAGGGACAGGTGTGCTCATCGCACTTCCTCCTTCTTCGTGATGTGTCGGCGGTCGGTACCGTTCTTCACGGCGACCGCCTCGGCGGTTGCCCGCCGGTCGGTGGGGGTCCTATCCCCATCGACCGGCACCACCTTACTCACGGGAATCCGGAGAGTCAACCTCCGGAGTCGGCAGGTCGCACAACCGGACCTTCCACCTGTTGCCCAACTGAACCGCCGGCAACTCCCCAGACAGACACATCCTCTGAATCGTCCGCTCGCTCACCGCGAGGATGTCGGCGGCCTCGCCGGTTGACAGGTACCGACCCGCTGGAGTCGACTTCTCACGGCTGGCCTCGATCTCCTCACGGGCCACCTGGCGGACCAGCTCGCGGACGGCATCTTCATCTACGCGGATCCAGTCGCTCACACGACACCTCCCGGGTTGACCATGTAGACCGTGTGGTGGCCGCCCTTCGGGCTCTTCTCCGACACGGCAACGATCTTCCCTGCGCGGATCAAGTCGCCGAGCAGCTCGTCGAGATCCTCCTTCGAAGCATGACCGCCGAGGACATCGTTGACCGAGGCCCTCGTCAGGCCAGCGTCACCAGCCGCCTTGATCGCCGCCAGGATCTTGTCGCTGCGAGTGTCACCAACTCGGTCGCCGAAGATCAAGTGTGCGGAGTGATCCGCGTAGGCCCACAAATCGGACGCGGCGCGCAGGTGTGACTTCTTGATCGTGGTCGACCGGTCCAACAGTGCGATCAGCAGCGAAAGCCTGAGCGTGATCGCAGCGGCCCGCGATGTCGCGAAGCCAACAGCGTCCTCGCCGCGGTCGAGGAGGATCGGATACATGGTCGCCCATAGTGCCTTCGCTTCGGCGTCACGCTTGACCTCGGTCGGCTTCAGCTTGTTCGCCCAGGTGACGGACTTCGAAAGCTCCGTGACAATCTCGTTGCGGACCTTCGCAGGGAGTCGACCTCCCTCGGGATGATCGCCCTGTCGCCGGCAGAGGACTAGTGCGAAGCGATTGACGAGGCCACCAGTCAAGTCGGTCGAGCGCAGCTCGCGCAACAGCTCCGACTTCGTGATGTGACCGACGAGGGAAACACTGGCGTCGGTCGCAGTCGTGATGCCAGCAGACCTTCGGATCTGCGCGGTCCCACTGTCATAAAACGACCTCAGAACCCCCGACAGCGTCGATCCCTCCCGGCGACTAATCCTGAGGACCGTGCTGAACTCGGGCTCAACGACCCACAACCGCGAGTCTGGAGCGCCGGGATCTTCACCTTCGACATCCGGGTCGCGGACGCTCTGGACCAATGCCTCGCCACTGGCGAGGCCCGCGGCGACCTGATGCTTCGTCCAGTCCTCGTCGACGCCCGCCATGAACGATCTCGAGATGCCGAAAGACAGACCTTTTCGACTTGAGGTGTTTCCGATCAACAGCACCCAGAGTCTCGGTGTGTGGCGATCCTCGTCGACCTGGACCCAGTGTCTCTCTCCGAGGTAACAGCCGAAGCCGGAGAGGAGCTGGAAGATCACCGCGGTCGGATCGGCCTCACTCTGACCGTCCAGTGCCTCGACCACGCGGCCGAGGACACCGAACGCGCCGGCATCGAGCGGGTCAGGCCAGTCCGTCACGGTCTGCGGAATCCGCGGAATCGCGGAAACGGAGTCACGCGCCATGTTTCACCTCCTCGACCGCGGCGATCCGCTTCGACGGGATGAACCGGACCGACGACTGGAACCTCGGCCGCGACATCCACTGCGACGGACCTGTCGGCTGGCGGAATGACCAGCCGCCCGCCGCTCGGTAGGCGTCAGCGACGATGTGGACCTCGCCGTCGTGCGTGACGATGCGGGCGAGCGGGAGCTTGCCGTCGCTCATGCCGTCACCTCCTCGACCAGTTCGCCGGAGATCATCATCGACTCCCTCCGAACATCCCTGATCTGGCTTCGGTTGATCCACTCCATCGGCGATGGCCGCAGCGTGAACCGCTCGCCCCGACCGACTTTCAACCAGACGCCGCCGATCTTGTAACCGGCCCGGTCGCCCTCCACGCGCTCGGCGTGGAGGACTGTTCCGGACTTGAGGATGATCTTGAACTTGGAGTGTGCCGTTGCGTTAGACGACATCGGACACCTCCTGCTGTGACCTAGAAGCGAACTCGTTCGCCAGGTCAACCAGAGCATCACCGTGGCACCGCTCCGGCCAGCAGTGACAGCCAAGAACCTTGCCGGCAAGCTCGGCTACCGGCGGTCGCTTGTCCTCGACCTCGGCCATCCGGTTGACGAGGTCCGCGCCATGCTTCTCGCACACCTCGTCACGGGTGCCATGTATCCCGATCTTGAACTTGTTCCCCCACTTCGACGGTCGGCCGATGTAGACGAACGCTGCGTTGTCTTTCGCCCAAGCGACCAGTCGCCGCTCGGTTGCCATGTTCGCGACGACAGAACAGCCGTTCGCGACCGCCCACTGCTTCTCACGCTCTACATCGCTCCAGCACCACTCGCCGACGAGCTTGCGCTCGTTCGGACCCATCTGACCGATCCTCACTGTCAAGTTGGTCGCAGTTGACTCAGTCGACATGGTCAGCTCACCTTGTGACGGTTCTGGCTGAGAGTCCTCGCGACCACTCCAACGATCTGGCAGAGGTCGATCCAAGTTTCGTGATCGACCCACTCCTTGTGGCCCGTGAACCGCTTCGCCTCATTCGGCTTACACCGCCAAGCCAATGACACCGCGTCGCCGAGTGTCTCGATCGAGACCGTCATCAACGGGGCGTCAAGCACATCAATCCTGTCGAGGATCGCTGCGGTGTGACGGAGTAGGTCCGTGTCCAACTTCTCGGCCGTGGCCGCTTTCGCGACCTTAGCCATGACCGACCTGACCTCAATCGTGTCGACTTTCGTCTCGAAGTGCTCGTGTCGGTTGAACACGATCTCCGAGCCCTCGGGCCTGTCCTGCGGCGCAGCGTTGCCCGCTGCCTTGTGCTGCTCTACCATCTGTTTCTCCGTATCTGCCGCCCTCGGGCGGCGGGTTGTGTAGTACTGGAGGTCGAGGTGTTTGAGCACCTCGACCTCCGCCTGTCTCACTGCCTGCCGACCTTGTCTCCTTTCACACGGTCAGCGGTCGCTGGCTCATTGGCACGGACTCGCGCCAATGCTTCGCGGGCGTCCTCGATGTGCCGCTCAATGACGGCCTCGGTGCCCGAGTGAAGTTCGATGTTGCGCTCGTCGATCTCGCGAGCCCTTGCCGCAAGATCCTCGTAGCGGGCCACCTGATGCTCGACACGCTCAACGAGGATGCTGCCCTGCGCCCGAAGCTCGTCAAGCCATGCGATTGCGCTCGCGAGCTTGTCGGCGACAAAGGGGAACAGGTCGGGGTCCGCTCCATCGCGGTAGCGATCCTCGCGGTTGGTGACGCGGGCCTGATCGATCAGCAGGTTCCCGAGGCGACGGACCTCCGGGTTCTCAGACTTGCGCGGCAGGGCGTCGCTCAGCACATCGAGCGCCGCCGCGAGCATCTGATCCGTCAGGCCGCGCTTGCCTGACTCCGCACTGCTGAGAGTCACGCGCAGACTCTCGACCGGGTACTTGGCGAACGGGTAACGCGGGATGCCAGGTCCGTCGACATGGTTTTCCCATGCCCTCACGCCTTCGGCCCAGACCCCAACACTGATCCCGGCGAGGCCGCGCACCTCGCGGAGCCCCTCGCCGACTTGGTAAGCCTTGTCGCGGCCATTGGTGCTGCCGCTTCTCGTAAGTGAACTCATGCCGTGGATTACAGCATCCGCCCACGACGGAACCGCTCAGACCTGCGAAGCCGTCGCCAGCGCGACCTCGATCACGACAAGATCAGCACCGGCACGATTCCGCGATTCCGCAGAATCCGCAAGCCGACGATCAGGAGTCAACAAGCCGGAGATTCCCCCGGCGACCAACAACGCGATCCATCTCGTCACTCATGGAACGACCCTTGCCGCCCGACCTCCCAAGCCGCGCCCGACCAACGGGCCCGATGCCCAAGTGGTCGAGCAACTGCCTGACCTCCGCCGCGGCCTCACGCTCGATCCGATACCACGGAGACTTTGTCGGAGTACCACGACTGGACACACTGACC
>JBAXRO010000025.1:0-24935 GCA_037131165.1 Actinomycetes bacterium
TGGGTTGGATCAGCGGGGTCGATGCCGCCCTGCACGCCGCCTTGGCCGCCGCCCACCGCCGGCCGCCTCGGCACCCGGACGTCGACGTACCTCGCCCCGGCAGTCGCGGGATCGGCGAGGACGGTCACGACCGCCGCCCACTTGGCCTTCAGCTGGTCTGCATCACCGAAGTACAGCTCCGGTCCCCTGCGCATGGTGATCACCGCTCCACGCTCGGCGTCCCAGCGGACGCCGGCGATCCTCGGCAGGAGCGATTCAGGGGCCGCGGCGACGATCGACACGGCCTGCATCGCTTTCGGTTCCTGGACCCTTCCCTGGGCAGTGGTGCCGGAGATCCTCGGCAGGTCCGCGATCGAGGTCCCCTGAAGGACCGTCCCGTCCGATGCGACGGCGACGCCGCCGGATTCGTTCGGCGCGACGACGGCCACTGGGCGAAACAGGACGACCTCGATCCGGATCCGGTTCGGGAACTCGGTGTTCACCTTGAACGACTTGACCGGGGGGCGGTCCCCGAGAGTCGCCTGGAGCCTGCTCTCGTCGACGTTCAAGGTCGTCTGGTCGAGCGCAGCTGCCCGCAACCGCGAGGCCCTCGCGCCATCGACGCCGACGATCTCGACCTGCTTGACCCTGACGATGCTGCTGTCCCTGACCAGCAACCAGAGCCCGCCAACCAGCACCAAGGCGACAAGTGCACCCGCAGCGATCTTCAATCCCCTGCTCAAGGCCCTTCCCCCTTCCAGTCGTCGGGGAACTCGACCGGGCCGAAGACCTGCACCTCGGCCTCGAGCTCGACCCCGAACTCTGCCCGGACGCGTCGCTTTCCTTCGGCCATGACCTCGACAACCTCGGCGGTCGTCGCATCTCCGTGATTGACGATGAAGTTCGCGTGCTTCTCCGAGAAGCCTGCCGATCCGACCCTCAGGTCGCGGCAGCCGGCAGCGTCGAGGAGCTGGCCGGCGGAGCGCCCCCCTGCCCGTTCATCGGACGGGTTCTTGAAGGTGGAGCCGAATGTCCTGACGCCCCATGGCTGTGCCTCCTTCCTTCTGGCCCTCAGGTCAGCCAGCGCGAGGCGGACCTGCTCGGGGTCGGCGGCCTCGAGCCGAAACCTTGCCGAGGCGACGATCTCGCCCGGGCCGAGGTTCGAGTGACGGTAGGTGAAGTCGAACTCCTCCGGGGATCGACGGTTGACGCCCGACCGATCGACGACTTCGGCCCAGAGGAGGGTCCGGGCGAGCTCGCCGCCATAGGCGTTCGCGTTCATCCGCACCGCTCCCCCGACGCTCCCGGGGATGCTGACCCCGAACTCGAGGCCGGAGAGGCCTGCCTTGGCTGCGGCTGCCGCCACTGACGGAAGGCGGGCTCCGCCGCCGCAGAGCATCTCGAGGCCGTCAACCTCGATTTTCGCCAAGTCCCGGTCCAGCTTGACGACCAGCCCATCGACACCGCTGTCGGCCACGAGCAGGTTCGACCCGGATCCGAGGACCCTGACCTCGATGCCTTCTCCCGCAGCCCAGGCCAACGCCTCCTGCAGCGCCCCCTGCGAACCACACCGTGCGAAGAAGCCGGCGGGGCCTCCGGTTCCGACCGTGGTGTAGCGCGAGAGAGGCTCGTCCTCCCTGACCTGGTTCGGTCGCTCGACGCTCACCCGGTCAGCTCCCCTGCGATCGATCCGATGTCCCCGGCTCCCATCAGCAGGCAGATGTCATCGGGGCGGAGCACTTCCGCCACCACCGCTGCTGCCTGCCCCAGTCCACCCGCCGCGGCAAACCGGGTCTCTCCCGCAGCACGGTTGGCCGAGTCGACGAGCAGCGAGGAACCGACTCCAGGGAAGTCCTCGGCGCGTTCGCGGGCCGGGTAGACATCGAGCAGGAATCCGATGTCGGCCCCTGCCAACGCTTCGCCGAACTGCTCAACGAAGGCTTCGGTCCGTGAGTAGAGGTGTGGTTGGAAGACGGCTACGACCCGCCCGGGCTGCAGCGAGCGCGCCGCAGCGATTGTCGCCGCTACTTCCGTGGGGTGGTGAGCGTAGTCATCCACCAACTGAGCCCCGCTGGACGTAACCCCGACACGCTCGAACCGCCGACCGGTGCCGGCAAAACGCTCGATCCCGGCGACCGCGCCGACAGGGTCTCCACCCACTGCCATGGCGGCCTCGAGCGCGCCCGAGGCATTGACCGCGTTGTGAACCCCGGGGACCGACAGAACGACCTCCGCTCCCCTCCATGTGAAGGCGGTGCCACCCGGGCCGCTGGCGGCGTCGGGCGCGTCGTAGGCGACGACCTCGACCCCCTCGGGCACAAGTCGCAGAAGGTCCGGCCTGTCCCACACGACAGCCCGATCGGCCCCGGAGAGGAAGCGGCTGATCGTTGCCTCGAGGTCACCGAGGTCGGAGTAGGTCGCGTGGTGGTCGAGTTCGCAGTTGGTGAGCACCGCGACTTCGACGTCGAGTGCCAGCAGCGAGCGGTCCGACTCGTCGGCCTCGACCACGAACACGTCGCTCTCTCCCCAGCCGGCACCCGGCTCACCCCCGGCGAGGTCGGCGCCGACGTACCAAGAGGGATCGAGCCCGGCTCCCCGTAGCGCCGAGACGACCATCGCCGTGGTCGTCGTCTTGCCGTGCGTGCCAGTCACCGCCACGGTCCGCTTGAGCGACGTCAGCTCCCCGAGCAGCTCGCTGCGGTGGAGCTGGCTCAGCCCGAGCTCCAAGGCCCTTGTGCGCTCAGGGTTCCCGGGGGGAACGGCGCTGCTGTAGACCACATCGGCGCCGGGCGGTACCGAATCGGCCGAATGACCGACTGTGACCTCGACCCCGGCACTTCGGAGGGAATCGAGGACCGGTCCTGTGTTCCGGTCCGATCCGCTGACCTTGGCGCCCAGTTGGACAGCGATCCTCGCCAACCCGCTCATCCCGGCGCCACCGACACCGATCAGGTGCAGCGATCGCCCCTGCCAGTCGGTGCCGTTCTGCATCTCCCCGGCGAGGTTAGCCACGGCTGCCGACACCGCCGACGGCGAGGATCTCCGCGGCGACCGACGCGGCGGCACCCGGAAGTGCCAGGCCGGAGCTGGCACACCTCATCCGCTCCAGCCGTTCCGGATCGTCGATGATGGCCGTCACCGTCTCCGCCAGCAGCGTGGGGGTGAGTTCGCCGTCCTCGATCACGACCGCGGCACCGGCCTTGCGCATCCATTCGGCATTCCCCCTCTGGTGGTCCCCCGCGGCGTGCGGGTAGGGGACGAGCACTGCCGGGCAGCCCTGGGCCGCGAGCTCGAAAACCGAGCCGCCCGCTCTCGCGACCGCAATGTCGCAGGCGAGAACTGCCTCGCCGAAGTCATCGACGTAGCCCTCGAGCCTGTAGCCGCTCCTCGGCACCTCGAGATCGGGCAGGTCGCGCTCTCCGGCCAGGTGGAGAACGTCGAAGTCGGCCCGGGCGAATGCTTCGATCGCAGCCTCGTTGATCGACCTCGCCCCCAGCGACCCGCCGGTCACCAGAACGCACTTGGCCGAGTCGGCGATCCCGAACCGCCTGCGGGCGGCCTCGCGGTCGGTGAACGGAGTCGGCACGGGGCGACCGGTCACAATCCAGCGCGGAGGCACCCTGCCCTCGATCGGGAACGCCAAGCAGACACGCTTGGCGAACCTGCCCAACCAGCGGTTCGAGAGGCCGAGATGGCTATCGGCCTCGGTCAGCACGAGCGGAGTCCTGGTCAGCACCGCCGCGAGCCCCACGACGCCGGCGATGTAGCCGCCGCCGCCCATCACGGCATCCGGGTTGAGCTCTCTGATGATCTTCACCGCTTCGATTACCGCGGCAGGCACCAGCAGGGCGGCCCTGAAGGCATCTAGCACGCTCGTCCTGCTGAGCCCCTTCGCCTTGACCCGGTGGAAGCTGTAGCCGGCCTGCGGGACCAGCGTCGCCTCGGCGCGGTCGCCGCCGGCGAAGTGGACTTCGCAGCCGTCAGCCCGCAGTTCGGCGGCGACGCTCAGCGCCGGAACGACGTGCCCCGCCGTTCCGCCCGCTGCGATCAGTACCCGCATGCCGTCCACTCTCCGATGAGTTTGCATCGCCATCCACTGCCCTCAGGTGCTTGCCACCGCCAGCTGCGACGTTCAGCAGCAGCCCGACGGCGGAAAGGAGCACGACGAGGTTGGTCGGCCCGTAAGAGATGAAGGGAAGCGGCACACCCGTAAGCGGGGCGATACCGAGGACCACGCAGATGTTCAGCATCGCCTGGCAGGTCACCAGGGTCGTCATACCCGCGGCCACCAGCTTCGCGTACGGATCCGTTGCCCTCTGCGACACCCTGATCCCAGCCCAGGCGATCGCCCCGAATCCGAGCAGCAGACCGAGCAATGCGAACAGGCCTAGCTCCTCGCCGATCACGGCAAGGATGAAGTCGGTGTGCGCCTCGGGAAGGTAGAAGATCTTCTGGACCGACTGCCCGGGGCCGACCCCCGTGATTCCGCCCGAGCCGATGGCGATCTGGCCCTGCATCGATTGGAAGCCGGCACCGGTCGGGTCGCCGCCGGGATCGATGAACGCCGTCAGTCGAGCGAAGCGGTAAGGGCTGATGACGGCGAAGAAGACAGCGAGAGCGCCGAGCCCACCGCAGATCGGTCCGAGGACCCGCCAAGGCGTTCCGGCCAGCCAGTAGATCGCCAGCCCCGTTGCCAGGCAGACGAGGGCCGTACCCATGTCCGGTTCGATCGCGATCAGGAAGACGGCGGCCAGCAGCGGCCACATCGTCAAGCGGATGGTGTCGACGATGCTGCCCATCGACGCAGGCACCGCGAGCAGCCGCGACGACAGGAACAGGACAAGCGCAACCTTGGCAATCTCCGAAGCCTGGAACGAGACGGGTCCAGCGCCAAGCCACCGTCGGGCCCCGTTGATCGACTGACCGAGTCCGGGGATCAGGACGAGGACGAGCAGCAGGATCCCGATCGCCATCAGGGCCCGCGAATGCCTGCGGACCTCGTCGAGCGGCACGCGCCGGGCGATCAGGCAGGCCGGAATGCCGAGTGAGAGACCGAGGAACACGGTCCGCAGCGGGAGCGAGAACCCCGTCTGGGCCGACGAGGCGCTGTAGACCATGACCGTCCCGAAGGCGACCAGCGCCGTCACTGCTCCGACGATCACCGCGTATTCGCGAGGGAACGCGATGCCCTGCGACCGCGGCGCCAACCGACCCGCGATCTCCTCGATCCGCTGGCGGACGTTCACCGGCTCGCTCCCTTCACCAGACTCCTGAATGCGACGCCGCGATGCTCGAAGTCGCTGAACTGGTCGAAGCTGGCGCAGGCCGGCGAAAGCAGGACGGCCTCGCCCGGGCGGGCCCGGCCACGCAGCGACTCGACCGCGGCGGCCAGATCCCCCTCATCGACCACTGGGATCCGGAGCCTTGGGAGGGAGCGCGCAATCTCGTCGGCCGCCTCGCCGATCAGCGACACGGAGACACACGCTTGATCGACGGCTTCGGCCAAGGCCGAGAAGTCCTGGCCCTTCCCCTGACCGCCGAGGATCAGGTGGGCGGGCCGATCGAGCGAAGCGAGGGCGGTGAGGGTCGAGGCGACGTTCGTCGACTTCGAATCGTTGAACCAGCGAACACCACCCGCTTCGGCTACAAGCTCAAGCCTGTGCGGGACCCCGGGGAAGCTCCGCAGGGCCTCACCGGCCACGGCAGGGTCGACTCCCAGAGAGATGCAGGCGGCTGAGGCCGCCGCTGCGTTAAGGAGGTTGTGGGCACCCGGAAGCTTGAGATCACCCTGTCCGAGGATCTCTGTACCTCGCCACCTGAGCGTGCCTTCCACGACCGCGAGGTCCGCCCCGGCCCCGCCGAACGTCACCCTCGTCGCCTGCCCACCGACATCGTCGAGGTTCTCACCCAGCGGCACCACTGCGAAGTCGTCGGCGGTCTGGTGCTCGAAGATCCTCAGCTTCGCCGAGCGGTAGCTCTCCATCGTCCCGTGGCGATCGAGGTGGTCCGGACTTATGTTCAGGAACACCGCAACCTCGGGAGCGAATCCATCGCAATCCTCGAGCTGGAACGATGAGGACTCGGCGACGATCGTCGCTTCGGCTTCGGGCTTCCCGGCGAGATCGCTGATCGGCCTGCCGACGTTTCCGGCGACCGCCACCTCACGACCTGCGGCGTGCATCAGGTGGCCGGCCATCTCGGTCACCGTCGTCTTGCCGTTGGTGCCGGTCACAGCGATCACCGGCCCGGAAGTGAGGCGCCAGCCGATCTCCAGCTCGCCGAGCACGGGCAGGCCGGCCGAGCGGGCCGCCTCGAGGACGGGGACGTTCCCAGGCACCCCCGGGCTCTTGACGATCGTCCGCACCCGCCTGACGAGATCTTCACCTGTGCCATCCAGATGTACTTCGACGCCATCGGCGGCCAGACCTCCCGCACCGTCGGGCGAGGCGGAGTCGACTGCGACCACGGTCTCGCCCATGCGGGCCAGCACCCTCGCGACCGCTTGCCCCGACCTCGCCAGACCGCAGACGAGGAACGGCCCCTCGGGCAGAGCGGGCCGTCGGCCCGATCCGCTCGGGGCGGTCACTTGAGGCTCGACTGGTAGAGGGTGAATGCAATCGCCGAGCAGGCCGCGGCGACGATCCAGAAGCGCAGGATGATCTTCGTTTCCGACCAGTTGCGCATCTCGAAGTGGTGGTGGATCGGCGCCATCAGGAAGACACGTCGGCGGAAGAGGCGGAAGGACGCGACCTGGATCAGCACGGAAAGCGCCTCGAGGACGAAGATGCCCCCGAGCAGCACGAGCAGGATCTCGGTCCTCGTCATCACCGCAAGCCCGGCCAGCGCTCCACCCAGACCAAGCGAACCGGTGTCCCCCATGAAGATGCTTGCCGGGAAGCTGTTGAACCAGAGAAAGCCGATGCAGGCACCGACGAGGCAGCCGCAGAGCAGCGCGAGCTCAGCCTGCCCGTTGGTGATGTAGGTGATCCCGATGTAGGCGAGCAAGACGATCGCGCAACATCCGGCAGCGAGACCGTCGAGGCCGTCCGTCAGGTTCACCGCGCTGGTCGAACCGGCAACGACCAGGTAGACGAAGACCGGGTAGAGCCAGCCGAGGTAAATGTCGGCGTCGATGAAGTTCAGCCGCACTGAGGCGGGGATACCCGCCTTCTCGGTCGCGATCCACCAGAGCCCAAGAGAGATCACGACCGTCGCACCGAGCTTCGTCCGTGCCCTGAGTCCGAGCGACCGGCGCTTGACGATCTTGGTGAAATCGTCTGCGAAGCCAATTGCAGCGCAGGCGAGCGCCGTCGCGAAGACGCCGATCTCCTCCCATCCCCCCTCGGTCAGGATCAGGAACGGGACAGCGATCGCGGCGAAGATGATGATCCCGCCCATCGTCGGTGTGCCGGCCTTCGAGTGGTGCCCTGCCGGGCCGTCCTCTCTGATGTTCTGGCCGAACTCGCGCGAGGCCAGGAACGAAATGAACTTCGGCGCGAGGAAGAGGCAGATCAGCAGCGACGACGTCCCGGCGATCAACACCCTCCCCATCGCTCAGCCCTGCTCCCTGAGGCGCTCGGTCAGGAGATCGAGCCCGACCCCCCGCGACCCCTTGACCAGGACGGTGTCGCCCTCCTCCAGCAGGCCCGGGACGGCGTCGGCCGCATCCCGGGCGGTCGAGACCGAGACCGACTCGCCATCGAAGCCATCCACCATCGCCTTGGCCAGCGGTCCGACAGTCACCAGCAGTCCGACTCCGTGCTGCCGGGCGTCGCGACCCGTGGCCACATGGAAGTCTCGCTCCTGCGGCCCGAGTTCGAGCATGTCACCGAGAACCGCCACCGACCTCCCACCGCGCCTGGCCGACTCCTCGGCGAGGTCGTCGAGGGCCGCCGAGACGGACGATGGATTGGCGTTGTAGCAGTCGTTGATCACAAGGACACCGTCCTGGAGGCCGATCCGCTCCCCGCGCAGGGCGGAAAACGCCACCCCAAGATCGCTTGGCGGCCGGACACCAACGGCCTCAGCCGCCGCGATCGAGGCGAGCAGGTTGACCCGGTTGTGGGGCTGGTCGAAGTTGACTGAGACCTTGTGCCCGGTCCCGAACGCGGAGATCGTGAGAAGCCTGCCGTCCGCTTCGAGCAGTTCGACGTCGCCGCCGGGCCCAAAGGTCACCATCTTCAGGTCATCCCGGCGGTGGGGGTCCAGCAGCGGCTCGTCAGACGGGATCACCGCAACCGAGCCGGGGGCGAGTCCTTCGATCAGCTCCGACTTCGCCGCAGCGATCGCCTCGATCGAGCCGAGCAGGTCGAGGTGAGCCGGTCCGATGCTGACGATCACACCGAGGTCGGGCTTCGCGATCTCTGCCAGCCGCTCGATCTGGCCCCGCCCGCGCATCGCCATTTCGAGGACGAGGAACCGAGTCTCGGGGCCTGCCCGGAGGATCTCCAGCGGCATCCCGATCTCCGTGTTGCGGTTGCCCCGGCTTGCGAGGGTCTCCCCTTCGGTGGCGAGCAGTGAGGCGAGGATGTCCTTGGTCGAGGTCTTGCCGCTCGATCCGGTGACGCCGATCACGGGGCACTCGAGCGACGCTCGATGGGCGCCGGCGAGCGAACCGAGCGCCCGGACGGGATCGGGATGCACGAGCACAACTCCACCGGGGTCGCCGATTGCCTCGGCAGCAGCAGGGGTGACCAGTGCGCCCCACGCCCCGGCCTCGATCACTCCTGCTGCGAAGTTGCCCCCGTCAACCCTCTCACCGGGAATCCCGATGAACAGGTCACCGGCTTCGACTTCGCGTGAGTCGATAGCGAAGCCGGTTGCCGCACCACCCGGGTCGGAGAGAATCTCGGCCCCGGAGTCGCGAGCGAGCTCCTCCGCCGTCCAGCTCACCCTCACCCCTCCCACCCTGCATCGGCCAGCGCTGCAGCTGCGACTTCACGGTCGTCGAACGGCACGACCCTTCCGCCGGCGAACTCCTGGCCCTGTTCGTGGCCCTTGCCCGCGATCACCACGACGTCGCCCGCCAGCGCCGCATCGATTGCCGCGCCGATCGCCTCCGCCCGCTCGACGACCGTCCGCGCGCGACCCGCCGCGCCGGCAGCAACTTCGGCGACGATCGCCTCCGGCTCCTCCGAACGCGGGTTATCGGAAGTGACGATCGCGACGTCGGCCAGCTCCGCAGCGATCCCGCCCATCAACGGCCGCTTGCCGCGGTCGCGATCGCCACCGCAACCGACGACGCAAATGACGCGTCCTTCGGTCAGGCCGCGAGCGGCACGAAGGACATTCTCGAGCGAATCAGGTGTGTGCGCGTAGTCGACCAGGACGGCGAACGGTTGGCCGCAGACCACCGGCTCAAAGCGCCCGGGGACCCCACCGATGGTCGCCAAGGCGGGAAGCAGTCGATCCGTGCCGATCCCGAGCGAGTGCGCGGCTGCCAGTGAGCCGAGCACATTGCGCACGTTGAACAGGCCCGGCAGCAGAGTCGTGACCGGGAACTCTCCATCCGGGCAGCGCAGAGTGAAAGTCGAACCCTCGATCCCGCTGCGGATCTCGCTGGCCCGCCACTGGGCTGCGGGATCGGTTCCGTAGGTGATCGCCCCCTCGAGGTCGGCTGCCAACTCGCGACCATGGGAGTCGTCGATGTTGACAACGGAAGCGCCCGGAGCGAAGTCGTCGAAGAGCCTGCGCTTGGCCGCCCAGTAATTCTCCATGGTGCCGTGGAAGTCGAGGTGATCCTGGGTCAGGTTGGTGAAGACGGCCACAGCGAAGCGTGTTCCGTCGACCCTGCCCAGCTCAAGTGCGTGGGACGAGACCTCGATTGCGGCGGCCAAGTCGCCACTCTCTGACATCTCCCTCAGCAGTCCCTGAAGGTCGATCGCCTCGGGCGTCGTCCTGACCGCCGACCTGCGCTCTCCGCCGACCAGAGTCGCGACGGTCCCGAGCAGGCCGCACTGCCTCCCCGCCCCTTCGATCAGGCTCCGAACGAGCCAGGCCGAAGTTGTCTTGCCGTTGGTGCCGGTTATCCCGACGACATCGACCTTCCCTGACGGATCGCCGTGGAAGCGGGCCGCGGCCGGACCCATCGCCGAGCGCGCATCGTCGACGAGCACCTCCGGGACACCGAGCCCGAGTGGCCTCTCCACCACCAGTGCGCAGGCGCCACGATCCACTGCTGCAGGCGCGAAGTCGTGCCCGTCGCGGGTCAGGCCCGGGACGCAGAAGAAGAGGGTCCCGGGAGCCACGAGACGGTCGTCGTAGGCGAGTGCCGCGATCTCGGGATCCCCGGACTCCAAGACGGCCTCGGGGATGATTTCGCCGAGCAGCATTTGCCTTCGAAGTGTAGTAACGGGTCCGGCCGGTCTACCTCGGCGAGATCCCGAGATAGGGAAGCGCGAAGGACATGATCCGAGAGAACGCAGGCGCAGCGACCGAGCCTCCGTAGATGTCGCCGCTGGGCTCGTCGACCACCACTGCGACGAGCAGTTTCGGGTCGTGAGCCGGGGCGAAGCCGATGAACGATGCGATGTACTTCGACTCGGAATAGGTGCCCGTCTGGGGATCGACCTTCTGCGCGGTGCCGGTCTTGCCGGCGAGGTCGAAGCCGGGAATCGCAGCCTCCGACGCGGTACCACCCTCCTCGAGGACCCCCCTCAGCATCTGCCTCATTTCCGAGGACACGCGCGGCGAGAGCAGCCGCTCGGGCGCCTTGGTCCTGACCGGCTCACCGTCGACCTCCTCGACGATCCTGGGTTGGCGCTTGAGTCCCCCGTTGGCGATCGTCGCGTAGGCCTGAATCATCTGCAGTGGGGTGACGCTCAATCCTTGGCCCATCGACATGTTCGGCAGGGTCGCGTCCGAGTACTTGGCGGCAGGAAGCAGGAGTCCACGCTCCTCACCGGGCATCCCCGAGCCGGTTGGCTGGGCGAACCCGAATCTGCGGACCCATCGATCGAACCGCTCCTTGCCGGTCTTGAGCCCGATCTTGGCAGCGCCGACGTTGCTCGATTGGGCGAGGATCTCCGAGACCGGAAGCGTCTCCTCGCCACGGTCATGGGAGTCGCTGATCGTCTTGTCTCCGGCCTGAAGTTCGATCGGAAGGAAGAACTGTGAGGCGGGCGTGACGGCTCCGCTCTGCATCGCCGCGGCGACCGTCACCGCCTTGAAGGTCGAACCCGGCTCGTAGGTGAAACCCGAAGCTTTGTTCAGCTGGGCGTAGTCGCTCGCCGAAGCAATCGCGTTGGCGTCGACCGGGGGGTAGTTCGCGAGGGCCAGAAGCTCGCCGTTTCGCGGGTCGGCAACGATCGCTGTCGCTCCCTTCGGCTGGTAGACCTTCGCCACGCCGGCAAGGACCCGCTCGACCTGGTCCTGGACGGCTGCGTCGATCGTGAGCCGGACTTCGCGCCCCGACTTCATCGTCTTCGAGTCCTGAACGAGGATCGGCTCGCCCCGCGCGTCGGACACGGTCAGTCGCTCGCCGTCGCTGCCCCGCAGCTGCGAATCCCACGAGTACTCGAGACCCGAGAGCCCCTTGCCCTCCGTCCCGATCATCCCGATCAGCTGGCCGGCCTGGACGCCCCGCGGATAGGCGCGTCGGGTGGTCGCCTCATACGACAGTCCGTCGACCCGGCGGTCGTCGATCCTCAATGCCCTGAGCTTGTCCCCCGCAGCCGCCGGCACGGCTCTTGCCACATAGACGAAGCCCTTGGTCCGATCGGACAGCTTCGGAACGACCTCTTCGACCGGCTTGCCGAGGATCGGAGCGATCTTCGCCGCGAGGCCATTCGGGTCACGAATGATCATCGGGTTGGCAACGACGTTCACTGCCGGCTCGGAGACGGCGAGCGGCGTGCCGTGCTTGTCGGTGATGTCACCGCGGGGAGCGGGGACGACCGTCCGCTGCGACTGCTGGCTCGAGGCTTGGGCCTGGAGGGAGGGTGCCTTTACGACGGTGACCCAGAAGGCCCTGACGCCGGCGACGGCGACGACCGCGACGAAGACCGCGAACAGTCTCTTGGCGCGGAGGTCGAAGGGTCTCATTCGCTGGGTTCGAGGGGTCAGCCGTCGCTCAAGGCCGAGCTGGAGTCCGATCCACTGTCGGGCACGGCCGCTGTAGTCGCGACCGACTCCCCTCCTGTGGTGGAATCACCGACGCTGACATCGACCCCGGACGGATCGGCAGTCTGTTCGACGCCCGTGCCGGCTCCGCTGTCAGCGAGTGCCGTTGCCGGGGAGCTCGCGGCCGTCATCGTCGTCAGCGCGCGGGCCGCGTCGCCTCGTCCGGCCTTCAGATACTTGCTCGTGCCGACGGGCGGCTCGACGAAGCCCATCCGCCCCGCTTCAGCGTAGATGCGTCGGTCGGAGCTCAGACCGGAAATCTCCGCTCTGAGCACCGCGTTCTGGCGTTCCATCTTGGTGATTGCCTGGACGCTGGCTCCGGTCGACGAGTTGAGGTCCCTCAACTCCCCCTGGAGAAACACGAGGCCGGCCAGGCCGACAGCGAAGAGTGCGACCCAGAGCCGCCCGCGGCTGAGGACTCCGAGAGCCGAGTGCTCGACAGCGACCTGCTCTGCCCGGCTCGCCTCCGCCACCCGGGGTTCGGGCGCCACGCGCATGCCGGCGGCCGGGCCGGAGACCCGCCTGGGGACCCTCGTCGCAGGTGAGGCGGAGCGGCGCCGTGCGGGGGCAGGAGCTCGCCTTTCGCGGGCCGGCATCGCAGTGCTTCCAAGCCTCGCTGCCGCAGTTGCTGCCGGTGGCGTCACTTCGATCCTCCGATCTTCTCCGCCGCCCTGAGCCTTGCCGACTTCGAGCGGGGGTTGTGGGCTGTCTCTCCTGAAGAGGGCGTGACCGAGCGGCGGGTGAGCAGGGCGGCCTCGGGGGTCCGGCCGCAGCCGCAGACGGGCAGGTCAGGCGGGCAGATGCATCCGCGTGCCCTGGCCGCGAGGAATCGCTTCACTCGCCTGTCTTCGAGCGAATGGAACGAGATCACAGCCAGACGCCCACCCTCGGCCAGAAGCTCCCAAGCGGCCGGCAGCGCGGCATCGATCTGGCCGAGCTCGTCGTTCACCGCGATTCGGATTGCCTGGAAGGTCCGCTTGGCCGGATGCCCGCCGGCGAACAGGGCAGGTGCCGGGATCGCCCGCTCGATGCAGGCGACGAGTTCCCCGGTGGTGGTGATCGGGCTGCGCTCGCGGGCCCGGACGATCTCCCTGGCGATCGCAGCGGCGTGGCGTTCCTCGCCGAACTCGCGCAAGGTGCGTGCGAGGCGCCGCTCGTCCCACTCCGCGACGAGGTCAGCCGCGCTGAACTCCTGGCTGCTGTCCATCCTCATGTCCAGTGGCGAATCGCACGAGTAGGCGAAGCCGCGCTCCCGGGTGTCGATCTGCATCGAGCTGACACCGAGGTCCATCAGGATCATGTCTGCCCTGATTCCCTCCGCCGCAAGGTCGGCGAGCGAATCGGCGAAGTCGCCATGCACGAACCTCACCGTGCAGGGCGCCTCCGAGGCGAAGCTGTCGAAGCGGGCTTCGGCTGCCTGGTCGCGATCGATCGCGATCAATGTCCCCGAGGGGCCGACCCGCTCGGCCAGCAGGCTCGAGTGGCCTCCCGCGCCGAAGGTCGCGTCGACGACCGTCTCGCCGGGCATCGGATCGAGCAACTCGATGACCTCCGCTGCAAGAACCGGGATGTGGGTTTCGGTCATCTCAACCATCGGATCCGATCGTGTCGACGATGTCGCGGATCTCGCCCTTCTTGGCGTCGTCCCATGTTTGCCAGGCCGAGCGATCCCACACTTCGAAATTCTCGAACTCGCCGACGACGGAAACCTCGCGGTCGATCCCGGCGTACTCGATCAGCTTGGTCGGGATCATCACCCTGCCTGCGCTGTCGAGCTCGGTCTCGAACGCGCTGGCGGACACCATGCGACGGAAATCACGGGCCTTCGGGGTAAGGCCGCCGAGCGCCTCGATCATGCGCCTGGTCCACGAATCGAACTCTTCGGGCCGCCAAGCGGTGACGCAGGCCTCGATGCCCCTCGCGAGGACGATGTCATTGCCCCCGAGGATGCTGCGGAAGCGCGACGGAACCGTGAGCCGGTTCTTCGCATCGAGTGTGTGCTCGTAGTCGCCGCGGAAGGGAGTGTTCATCGGAGTGGGTCTGGATTGGGGCCGGAGCATCGAGATGGGAGGACCTCGGCGCCCCGGCCCTGATCAGTGACAAGGGCACTGTACCCCACTTTCCCCCACTTTGCAACCCCAACACCACAATTTCCCCCACAACACGTCCGGACCACCCACTTTCGCCGTTCCCGTCCCCACTCCTGCCGCCCACTCCTGCCGCCCGCTCGTGCCCAGCTCGGTAGGGCGATCCGAGTCCGGGCGATGCCGGGACGGGTCCTCCACCACTCCAGCCGTGGTCACCGGTTCAGCGGGAGACGCCGGCCCCGGCGCCGGCCAATACGGCGGCAGCCACCAGCAAGAGCACCGACGGAACGATCCCGAGAGCTACGATCAGCTGAATCGCCGGGGCGGCCTTGGCTGCCCGCTCCCTCCTCCTGGCGAGATCAGCAGCGCGGGCGGCCGAAGCGATCGACCTGACCGGCTCGGTCGGATCGGTTCCGCGCCGCGAAGCGACGGAAAGAGCGGTGCACAGACTCGCGAGCCTCCCGCCGGGGATCTCGGAGGTGAGGATCGCGAGAGCCTCCTCCAGCGGGACCCCCGCTCCCACCTTGGCACAGGCACGGCGCACGGCAAGGCCGAGCGGGTCCTCGCGGTGGCGCGACGCGCTTGCCAGCGCCTCGACTGGACGCAGTCCGGCTGCGAGGGCTGCCGCCACCGAGCCGGCGAAGGCCGGCAGCACCCGATCGGCATGCTGTCTGACTTGCCTCGTCCTGAAGCGCCTCATGGCGACAACGACGACCCAGGCGGCGCCCGCGGCGGCCGGCGCGGCCTCGATCCTGCCCGAAAGCGCAACCGCCAGCGCAGCGGGCGGCCCAAGCAAAAGGCCAGTGAGACCGCGCCCTGCGGCATCTCTGCGCCTTACGCGGTGCGAACGATCCCCGCCGGCCGTCATGGCCTCGGTAAGCGCACCGATGGCAAAGGCGGCAGCGACACCGGACATGCCTGCCAGGGCCTGGGCGTTCACTCCGCGACTGCCTCGGCCACTCGCCGGATCACGATCAGGCAGACGACCTGGAGGACAAGAGCGCAGCCTGCGATCGAGAGCGTCAGCGGGCTCGAGGCGATGGTCGCGACCGAACCGGGACGCAAGACCTCACAACCGACGCCGACGACCAGCGGCAGACAGCAGACGAGGTTCGCGGTGAACCGCGCCTGCGCAGTCGCGCCGCGTGCCTCGTCCTTCGCCTTCGCTGTCTCGTCCAGCTCGCGGCCGACCGCCCTCAGCGCCGATGCGAGGTCTCCGCCGCACCTCCTGCGGAGGGAGATCGCCGCCGTCACCTCCGCCCAAGTCGCCTCGCGATCGGACCCGGCGAGGATCCCGAGTGCGGAGTCGAGATCGGCGCCGCCGACCCGGGCCGCAGCAAACCGGGCGAAGGCCAATCCCGATTGCGTGCGGCCGACCCCGGCAGCAGCCTGTTCGAGCGACGCCCCGGCCGCCATCGAATCGGCTACGGCGATCAACGCTGCGGGCAGGCTCCGCTCGACGTCGCCAACGGCGCGCCTGAGCAGACTCGCCCTGCCCACCATCAACCCGAACGGGACGACCGGGGTGAGCGTCAACGCCGCGCCCGGGGAGGCCACCACCGCGATCGCGAGAGCCGCCACGAGCGTCGGCAGCAGGTCCGATCGCCTCAGCCCGGGAGCACCGCGCCGGTCGAGTGAGGACTTGACGGCAGGCTCGAGCCACTCCAACCATCCGGCCCGATCGAATGCCTCGAGCGCCGCGGCAAGGGCTGGCACGGCGACCGCCCCCGACGCAAAGCCGCAGAGACCGGCGTTCACGTGAAGCGCAGCCGCGACCGGGCATCGCCGCTCCCTGCGGCCCGCCAGACCGGCTGCCCCCCTTCCAGGCGGAAGATCGTGTCCACCGTCAGCCCGTCTCCCCACCCGACGACCGCGGCTGAGCTGACGACCCTCGCCCCTGACGGCAGCCTGCACTGCTGGACGACCAGGTCAATCGCGCCGGCGATCCGCTGCGTGACCGCCTCGTGCGGGAGCCCAAGTGCAGCCTGATGGGCGAGGGTCGCCAGCCTCTCGAGCGCGGCACGGGGAGAGCCGGCGTGCACCGTCGAGAGCGAGCCGGCATGGCCGGTCGCCATCGCATCGAGCATGTCCGCCGCCTCCGGCCCCCTTACCTCGCCTACCACCAACCGATCGGGCCTCATCCGCAGCGAGTTGCGGACGAGGTCGCGGATCACCACCTCGCCGCCACCACCCGGCCCGGGTGGGCGAGCCTCGAGCCGCACGACGTGCGGGTGATCCAGCCTCAGCTCGGCGGCATCCTCGATCGTGACCACCCGCTGCGAGGAGGGGATCGCCCTTGCCAGCGCACCGAGGGTCGTCGTCTTCCCTGAGCCGGTGGCACCGCTGACGAGCAGGTTGAGGCCATCGGCTACCGCACACTCGAGCAGACCTGCGAGCCGACGGTCGAGGGTCCCGCAAGCAACCAGCCGATCAAGCGAGAAGCCCTCGGGCTGGAACCGCCTGATCGTGAGCGTTGGCCCGTCAACGGCGAGCGGCGGAAGCGCGACATTGACCCTCGAGCCGTCGGCCAGCCTCGCGTCGACCAGTGGCATCAGGTCGTCTGCCCGCCTGCCCGTCGGCGCAAGGACCCGGTCTATCGCGTCCCTCAGTGCCTCCGGCGAATCGAACCGGGCATCCACCCTCTCGATCCTCCCGGCGCGCTCCACCCAGACCTCATCCGGGCGGTTCACCATCACCTCGTCGACGGTCGGGTCGGCGAGCAGCGACTCGAGCGGACCGAGGCCCGCAGCGTCCGCGACGAGGCTCTCGACAACGGACTCGAGGTCGTCGACGGTCAGCATGGCCGAGAAGGGAGCGACAGCCCGCAGCGCAGCCTCGCGGGCATCGAGCCCGTTCTCGGCTGCCTCGGCAACCATCAGCGGGCGAAGCGAAGCGATCATCCGCGACCTCCGGTTCACCCGTCGCCTCCGATCGGAAGCAGCCTGATCTCCGCCGCGGCGCCACCAGCCTCCGCGAGCCTGAGAGCCCCGGGGATCTTCGTCTTCAAGTCGGCCTCGACCCTGTGGCCACCACCGTCGTCGACCCCCGACGAAGGCGATCTGACGCCGAGCACCTCAACCGCCCTCAATGCGAGGACGGGCGCCGATCCGGTCCGGGCGATCACCACGTCGACCCGCATCCCCGGGCGCATCGAGTCCGGAGGGGCGAACGCGATCACCGTCGCAACCCTCTCGTCCGCAGCCAGGCCCGACGCCCGGTCGGACCCAGGGTCGCGCCAGGCACCGGTGGAGATGTAAGCGCCCTCCGGGATACCGACGGTCGCGACCATCCCGTAGGCCTGATCGACTCTGTTGAGGATCCCAGCCGGGACCCAGCGCCTCGGCACCTGCCTGATCGCCAGCGAACCGGAGCCGATCCTCGACCCGGCAGCGATCGCACGCGAGGCGACGAGTACGGGGACCGGATCGCCGACCTGAGCCCGCATCGCCCGCTCGCGATCGCTGATCCCCGACGCTGCCGCACCACCCAGCAGCAGGCTCAGCGCCCCCAATGCCATTGCCCGGCGCGCAGGGGTCACCGGGCGTCTGCCAGCGGCAGCTCGATGGCCGTTCCTCTGTCGGCGACAAGCCTCCCGCCCGAGCGCCTGACCGAACCGTTCGCGATCCTCAGTCCGCGTCCCCGGCCTGGCCCCGACCGCCTCGGGCCGGCCCCGCCGGGCCCCGGACCGTCATCGGTCACCTCGATCCGGCAGCGACCGTCGGCCCTCGTCACGGCGAGTCGAACTGTCCCCGCCCCGTGCTCGAGCGAGTTCGCGACCAGATTGGTGATCGCCTGACCAATCCGCACCCGATCGGCCTTGACCGGCGCGCTGTGGAGGGTCGACACGGCGACCGACCGTCCCTGAGCCTCTGCCGAGTTGGACCACACACGAGCGATCTCGGAGACGAGCGTGGCCGGGTCGAACGCCTCCCCTCCTTGCTGCGGCCTGCCGTCGGCGATGAGTCTGAGGTCCTCCAGGGCACTCCCGGCCCGCTCCGCCTCCCCGTCGAGTGCTCCCGGGTCGACGGGTCGCTCGCCGCCGAGCGTCGCAATCCCGAGTCGCAGAGCCGCGAGCGGCCTGGCCAGTTCGTGGGCGGCATCAAGAATCGCCGCTTTGGTCCTCAGTGCCCTTCGGGTCTGGATCGCCACCAGTGCAGCGAGCAGGCCAGACACCGCCCACGAACAGAGCTCGACCATGGTCATTCCGGAACCGGTCCGTCAACGAGCCGGTAGCCGACGCCCCACACGTTGATCACCAGCCGATCGCCCTCCACCCCAAGCTTCTGGCGCAGGCGGCACGCATGGGAATCGAGGGTCCTCGTCGACCCGAGCGAGCGGAAGCCCCACACGTCCCTGAGCAGCTCTTCCTTGGTGAATACCCTTGTCGGCTCCGACGAGAGCGCCCGAAGCAGGGCAAACTCCTTCTGCGAGAGTTCGACCCGATTGCCCCTCAGCAGGACCTCGCGCGACAGCGGGTCGATCTCGAGCGGTCCGATCCTCGTCCTCCCCGAGCGGTGTCGGTGGTTGGAGCGGCGCAACAGGGCCGCGACTCTCGCCCTCAGCTCCGGGTAGGAGAACGGCTTGACGAGGTAGTCGTCGGCACCGTGTTCGAACCCACGGAGCCTGTCGAGTTCCGAACCCCGTCCGGTCACGACCAGCATCGGCACGTTCGGGTCGATCCTGCTTGCGATCCCGTCGCTCGCCCTGACCTCACGGACCACGTCGAGGCCGTCCATGTCGGGTAGCCCGAGGTCGAGGACGGCCAAGTCCGGGAACTTGGACTCCATCAACCGCAGGGCGTGCCGAGCGCAATCGGCAACCAGCAGTTCGTAGCCGTCGGCGGTGAGGTTGTCTGCGAGGAATGTGCGCGTTGCGTCGTCGTCCTCTGCAACCAGGATGGTGAACTTCTCTTGTTCTGTCATGCACTGTCTAGTCAGAGCGGGATCCCGATTCGCCCCCCTGCTGCAATGGCGAAGCCATCCGCGGGGCAGCCGTTCCCACAGGCCTCGCCGCGTCCCGACGAGCATTAGTTTTCGGTCATGTCCAGGCGGTGCAAGGCACCGTTCAGCCGACCGGAGCGGGAAGGAATCCGGCTTAGGATCCCGACGGTCTGCCGCCCGGGGCCACGAGCCCCGGTTCGAGGCCGGACACCGATCAGATGACTCCCGACCGCGGCGACTACGACTCAGGTGACGACTTCGTACTCGAGTACGGGGACCTCCGCTTCACCTTCAACGAGCGGGACTTCGAGGAGCGATGCGAGCAGGCCGCAGCGAGGCTCGGCTTCGTCGAATCGGGTCTCTCCCACAACGAACGCGAGGATCTCGTCAACCTCGTCGTCAATGGCGACGTGGATAGCCCGGCATCGGCACTCGGTGACCATGTCAACGAGTGCTGGCACGAGCTGAGCGGCCCGGGAGACCGTTCACTGGTTCACTGGCTTCGCCGCCTCGTCTTCCGCGGCGCTTGGCTCGACCAGAGGGTCAAGGAGGGCGAGCTGGACATCCGCTGGGATTCCGAGTTCGGCGGCTTCAGGTACGTCCAGCCTCAGCGCGGTGGCGAGCCGATCGAGCTGCAACGCGAGCCCTCGTGGGGCCGCGTCGTCTACGTGCCGCGCGAGCTGCGCTGAACCGCCGGGGGCGCCCCGAGGCGCCCCGGGCAGACAGACTCAGCGCTCCTTCTTGACGGCGTCCGCGTGAGCCTTGCGGCTCGCCTTGAGCGAACGCGCGTCGAGCAGCAGCTCCGGCTTCAGGGTGGAGCTGGAACGAACCCTGACCGACGGGAACTTCCCGGCCGCCGCTCGAGCCTGATCGAACCCCACGACTGTGGTCTCGCCTCCGAGAGGAGCCGATGCGACAGCGACCACGGTCAGCGAGCCGCCTCCGGGGGTGCAGCCCGCAGCTGCGAGCGTCTTGCGCACGGCTGCGCCGGGCAGGTCGTCGACCGAATCGACGACAAGTGCCGCGTTGCCGTTCTTGCCCGCTGCGCGCTTGGCCTTCTCAAGGACCCGCTCGACTGCCTTGGCCCGACCGTCGGGAGACGAGTCAAGGCTCTCCACTGCTGCAGGCTCCAACGCGGCCCAGTCACCGGCCTCCTCGGCGCGCACGCCACTGAGAACAGTGAATACCTCGACACCGGCCGAGCGGAGGGCTGATGCGATCCCACGGGCGGCAGTGCTCTTGCCCGAGTGAGGGCCGCCGTGGAGGACGACCCGCGAGCCCTTGCCGATCGGCGCGACACGATCGATCAGGGAGAGAGTCTCGTCGCCCGACAGCGCGACACGCTCGGTCGGAAGCGAAGGGGCCGCCTTCGCAGCTGCCTTCTCTCGCCTCGGCGACTCCTTGCCGGGGACGGGAGGCGTGACCTCGTCGGCGCTCTTGCCGTTGATCGTCTCGACGCGCACCAGCGACGGGTGCTTCTCCGAACGCCTCGCTGCGCGCGTCGGTCCGCCGATCACGTCCCCCTCGCTGAGCTCGAGGCGACGGATCTGGGCAGCCGACACGTAGACCTCGTCGCCGCCGCCCTTGGGAGCAATGAAGCCCGATCCGGATGACTGGATGCTGAGGGTGCCTTCGACCGGCTCGGACGACTCGGCAGCAGCCCTGCCACCCGAGCGTTCACGGCTGCGCGGCTCACGGGAGCGCTGCTCGCGCTCGCCGCCACGAGGCTCGCGCTGGCGACTGCGGGGTTCACGCTCCCTTGAGCGTGAACGCGGCGCGGGGCGCTCAGCGGGGTCGGCAGCGTCCTCGGAAGGGCTCCCTCCCCCTTGGGTTTCGAGCAGGCGATCGACGAGGTCGGCCTTGCGCAGGCGGCGGTAGCCATCCACCCCCAGGTCTGCGGCGATCTCGTGAAGGTCGGCGAGCGGACTGGCCTCGAGGGCCTCGCGGTTGAGTACTGACATTTGACTTTTCTCCTTGATCAGTCGGTTGGCGTCCGGGCGCGTGGAACTCAGCGACCGGCGACTTGCAACTTCGACACTACCGTGAGCCCGCCCACCGGCGCGGTGCCGGGGAGATCAGCTGCCCGGCTCGCGCCTCAGGTTCTCGGCCAGGACGGTGTCGGGCGGCAACTCGATTCGCCCGTCGAGCAGGTCCCTCACCGTCAGGTAGTCGCGGCATGCTGCGACGTCATGGACCCTGAAGATGTGCCCGCCGTGCTCTGCTCCCCACCCGAGCGCAGCCAGCGTGCCTGCTTCCCTCTGGCGCGGCGGACGGCCAGTGGCCGCCCCAATGAAGTCCTTTCTCCCGATTGCCAGCAGGACCGGCCTGCCGAGGGCGTGAACCCGCTCGATTCCCCTCAGGACCTCGACCGTCTGCGAGGGGGTCTTGCCGAAATCCGGTCCCGGATCGGTGATGATCGATTCGAAAGCGACGCCGCGGGATGTGGCGAACTCGATCCTTTCCTCGAGGAAGCCGACAACATCGTCGAGCATCTTCCCGTCCATGCTGCGGTCGAGCAGCTTCTCCTTCGGTCGCGCACGAGTGTGCATGATCACGAGCGCAGCTCCGCTCTCCGCGCAGACGTCCGCGAGTTCCGGGTCGCGCAGACCGCTGACGTCATTGACGACCACGGCGCCCGCATCCAGTGCCGCCCGTGCGACGGCTGGCTTGTAGGTGTCGACCGACACGACTGCGCCGAGATCCCCCGCGACCCGCTCGATCAGCGGCACGACCCGCTCGATCTCCTCGGCCGGATCGACCGGAGGGGCGTTGGTGACGCCGGACTCACCCCCGATGTCGATCACGTCCGCGCCACCCTCGAGCAACTCCTTCGCGAGCTCTACCCGGTCCTCGAGGGTGCGCCTCTCACCGGCGTCGGAGAAGGAGTCGGGAGTCGCGTTGACGACCCCCATCAGCCAGGGGCGGACGCCGAGCTCGAGCAGGCGGTCGCGGGCCGGGACGGAGTAGCGGCCGACCGGCATCAGCCGGCGCCGACCAGCGGAACGGCCACGCCCTCCGCCTCTGCTTCGGCAAGGAAGGCCTCTACCTCGGCCGCGCGACGGTCGGGATCCCAGCCAAGCTCGTTTCCGATTACCTCGGCAACGCGCTCGGCCGCTCCGCTCGAGCGGTCGGTCAGCTCGCGCCCGGCGAGAAGTGCAAGGCGGGTGCGACGGAACAGAACGTCACCGAGGCTCAACGCCTGCTCCGTTCTCACCGACCAGACGACCTCGGCGAGGATGTCGGGCAGACCGCCGATGATCGGCTGGGCAAGGCGCCCGTCCTCGGCGGCAACCGCGAGGACTCCCTCCGCGGCCGCGCCGTAGCGGTCGGCCAGCGCCCCGTAGGACTCCTCGGGCACTCCCTCGACTCGGGTCAGGTCACCCGGGTCGACGAGCACGCCGATCTTCGCGCTGAGGGTCCGGCAGGGTTCCCTGTCGCCCGCCCGATCGACTATCCGATCGACAGTCATCTCGGCCATGTGCCGCCAAGTGGTCAGCTTGCCACCGGTGATCGTGACCATCCCCGACGATGTCTCGTAGAGCTCGGCCTTGCGCGAAATGTCGACCGAACGCTTGCCCTCCGCCGGCGCGATAAGCGGACGTACCCCTGCGAAGGCGCCGACTACGTCGTCGCTCGTCAACTCGGTACCGAACATCGCATTGACTGCGTCGAGCAGGTAGGAGACGTCCGACCCGGACGGGGGAACATTCTCAAGGCTCTCGGCCTCGTAGTCGCTGTCGGTCGTGCCGATCAGACTTCGCCCGAGCCATGGAAGCGCGAATATCGAGCGCCCCTCCCCAGCCGGGACGATCGCCCCGGCCACGAGCGGGAGCTTGGCTTGGTCGATCAGGATGTGGGTCCCCCGGCTCGGTCGGATCCGTGGAACCTCGGCTTCGCTGGCGAGCTCCCCGGGCCGCAGCTGATCGGCCCACACTCCGGTCGCGTTGACAACGTTGCCGGCTGCCACCTCGAACTCCTCCCCGGTGACCGAGTCGACGGCCTTGACTCCACTCGCCCGCCCGCCTGATTCGACAAGGCCGGTGACCTCGACGCGGTTGATGCACACGGCTCCCCACCGGGTTGCCTCCTCGAGCGCGCTCAGCACGAGCCTCACGTCGTCCGTCTGGCAGTCGTAGAAGACGTATCCGCCTGTTGGCTCGCGGTCGGCCAGCGCAGGCAGCATCTCCACGACCTCAGCGCCCTCTACCTCGCGGTGACGGTCGGGGCTCCAGTCGGAGGGATCGAGTTCGACCTCCTCCTCCTTCCCGTCCCTGCGCTTGCGCATCGCGCGGATTGAAGGCAGGGCCATCGCGTCGTACATTCCGAGCGCCAGCCCGATCAGCCGGTCGGGGTGCTCCCCATCGAAGGCCGGGACGACCAGCTTCAGCGGCTTGACCAGGTTGGGCGCCATCTGAACGTTGATCTGGCGCTCCAGCAGGGCCTCGCGGACCAGCCCGAGATCGAAGCTTTGGAGGTAGCGCAGGCCGCCGTGGACCAGTTTGCTCGAGCGGCTCGAGGTGCCGCACGCGAAATCGTTGCGCTCGAGCAGGGCGACACTGAAGCCACGCATCACGGCGTCGAGCGCGACACCGGCACCGGTGATCCCGCCACCGACCACGAGCACGTCGAAGGACTGTTCCCTCAGGCTCTCGAGTGCCTCTTCGCGATCCAACATGGGGATGAGGTTAGAGGGCCGGGCAGGCGGCCCCCGCGGCTAGAGCTGCTGGACCTCGGCCGTGATCTCGCTGACCGACTCCTTGGCGTCGCCGAACAGCAGCGCGGTCTTCTCGTCGTAGAACAGCGGGTTGTCGATCCCCGCGAAGCCCGCTCCCATCGACCGCTTGAGGACAACAACGGCCCCGGACTGGTCGACCTCGAGGATCGGCATCCCGTAGATCGGCGAATCGGGCGAATCCTTGGCGGCCGGGTTGGTGACGTCGTTGGCTCCGATCACAAGGGTCACGTCCGTCCGCGGGAACTCGGGGTTGATGTCGTCCATCTCCTTAAGGGCGTCGTACTCGACGTCGGCCTCGGCGAGCAGCACGTTCATGTGGCCGGGCATGCGGCCTGCAACGGGGTGGATGCCGAACTTGACCTCGACGCCCTTGCCCTCGAGCACCCTCATCAGCTCCTTGACCGAGTGCTGGGCCTGAGCGACCGCCATGCCATAACCGGGGACGATCACGACGAGGCGGGCGAATGCCAGCTGGATCGCCACATCCTGGGCGCTCGTCGAACGGACGCTGCGCTCTACTCCGTCGTCTCCCGCGCCTCCGGCAGCCACCGCACCGCCACCGAACCCGCCGGCAATGATCGAGGGCACCGAGCGGTTCATCGCAACTGCCATCAGGTTGGTCAGGATCGTGCCCGAGGCACCGACGATCATGCCCGCAACGATCAGGACCACGTTCTGCAGGGCGATGCCCGCGGCAGCCGCCGAGAGGCCGGTGAACGCGTTCAGCAGCGAGATCACGACTGGCATGTCGGCTCCGCCGATCGGCAGGACGACCATGTTGCCGAGGATCCCCGCGAGCACGAGGATCGCCACGAACAGGGCGACTGACTCCTGACCGGTCGCGATCGCGACGGCGCAGCCGATCGCGCCGAGCAGCAGCGCGAGGTTGACGAACTGCTGGCCCGGAAGCTGAATCGGACGGCCGGGCAGGATCTCCTGCAGCTTGCCGAAAGCGATGTTCGAGCCCCAGAAGGAGATCGAGCCGATGATGGCGGCAAACAGGGTCGGGATCAGGGTCTGCAGCTCGGGGTTCCCACCGTTCGTTATGGCCTGGTTGTACTCGACGAACGAAAA
>JBAXRO010000026.1:0-24719 GCA_037131165.1 Actinomycetes bacterium
TCGAATCCCATCGCGTGAAGATCGCTAAAGCGAGCGGAGGGGGAGGGATTCGAACTGGCCTCGCCGTAGGCGTGGCCAGTCAATCAATGAAGAGGGTTCGAATCCCATCGCGTGAAGATCGCTAAAGCGAGCGGAGGGGGAGGGATTCGAACCCTCGATGGAGCTCACGCCCCATGCCGGTTTTCAAGACCGGTGCATTCAACCGCTCTGCCACCCCTCCGGAGTCAGGGATGGTAGGTGTTCGGGGCGCCGGCGGCTGAGTTGCCCTGCGGTCACCCGATCGGCTGGGTATCTCTACAATCAACGGTTCACGGAGAGGTGGCCGAGCGGCTGAAGGCGCTCCCCTGCTAAGGGAGTATGGGGTCTTGAAACCTCATCGAGGGTTCGAATCCCTCCCTCTCCGCTCGCTGTGCCCACCTCCCGGCAATGGGATCCGAACCCCCGACAAAGACCCAAAGGCCACGCCTACGGCGAGGCCAGTTCGAATCCCTCCCTCTCCGCTCGCTGCGCCCATCCCGGATCCTGAACCGGTGAGTCCCTCCCACCCCCACCTCTCTGGCCCCGGGCTCACCCGCCGCAGTGTCGTCGGTGGCGCAGCCGCACTGGCCGGAGCGGCGCTCGTGGGATGCGGCAAGGCAGACGGTCCCGCCCGCTCCGGCTCGAGGGCCGACGTGATCGTGATCGGGGCCGGCATGGCCGGCCTGGCCGCTGCCGCCCGGCTGCGCTCGGATGGCGCAGACGTCACCGTGCTCGAGGCCAGCGACCGGATCGGTGGGCGGGTCCATACGGTCGACCGGGAAGGCGCAGCACTCGACCTCGGCGCGGCCTGGATCCACGACCGCCTCGGGAACCCGCTCTCACGGATCGCCGCCGATGCGGGAGTGAAGACCGTCCTTACCGATTACGACTCCGTTGACCTGCGCTCGTCCGACGGCGAGCCGCTCCCCGAGTCGGCGATCGAATCCTCGGCGCAGGTCGAGGAGGAAGTGTCCGGGGCGCTCGAAGCGAAGGCTGAGAGCGAAGCTGCGATCAGGATCCCGTTCGGCGCCGCTTGGGAAGTGGAACGCCGTCGGGCGATGCCACTCGACAGCGCCGCCGAGGCCAGTCTCAACTGGATGTTGGGCGTTGCCCTGCCACTCGACTTGGGGGCCGGACCGAACGAGGTATCCCTTGCCGGCTGGTCGGAGGGCGAGAGCTACGGAGGGGGCGGCGACGCCCTGCTCGTAGGCGGCGCTGACCAGCTGACCGATTGGATCGGCCGGGGCTTGGAGGTCACGACCGACAGCCCGGTCGCGAGCGTCGGGCGGAACGCCAGGGGCGTGACGGTGACGACCCGGTCGGGGAGGACGTTCGAGGCCGACTGCTGCGTCGTGACCGTTCCGCTCGGCGTGCTGAAAGCCGAGTCGATCACGTTCGATCCCCCGCTTCCGCGGTCTCACACGGCTGCGATCGCGCGGCTCGGAATGGGCACGCTCGACAAAGTGATCCTCCGCTACCCGAGCAAGTGGTGGGGCGACGTCACCCAGCTGGGGACTGCCGATTCGACAGTCGACGACACGATCAGCGCGTTCAACATGGAGCCGGTGACCGGCGAGCCTTTCCTCGTCGTCTTCACCGGCGGCAAGTACGCCCGGTCGCTTGAGCGCCTCGATGACCGGGGCCTCGTCACCACCCTGGTCGATCGCCTCGCCGCCGGGTTCGGCCCGCAGGTCGAGACCTTCGACTGGTCGCTCCCGACCCGCTGGTCGAGCGACAGGTGGGCTCGAGGGTCGTATTCGTTCCTGCCTCCGGGGGCCGGCCCGGCCGACAGGGAGGTCCTCGGGGAGCCGGTTGGCAGGATCGTGTTGGCTGGTGAACACACAAGCGTCGAGCGGCCGTCGACGATGGACGGGGCCTACCGCTCCGGCCGGGATGCTGCCGCACGGGCGTCGGATCTGGTGGGAGCCTGATGGCCGACCCAAGCGCGGAGGATCTCGGCGGATCGTTCACTCGACGATCGTTGATCGGGGCCGGCGCCTCACTGGGGGCCGCCTCGCTTCTGTCCGCCTGCGGTGAAGGAGGGACTGCGAGTACGGCGCCCGGCGAGCCGATCGACGCCGCCGCCGCAGGCATGCCATACAGGCAGGACGATCCGCGCTGGGGCTCTGACCTGATGTGGGACCGCGACCTCGTGATCGAGGCCGAGACCAAGTTGAACGGCAGACCGAGGGCCGAGGCCGAAGGCTTGATGCGCGAGTTCGACGATGGCAACAACATCGCCAACGAAGGCTGCCTGCTCACCTGCCTCGCGATGGTGCTGCGCCTGCTCGACCCGGGGCAGCGTCCGGAGTGGAACCCGGGGAATCTCAATCGGGCGGCCCAGGAGGCCTACTTCTACACCCTCTCGGGCCTGGCGATGGAACCGCTCTACGCGGATCTGGTCGCGGAGGCCTCGGAGGGTCTCGTGCAGCTTCTCGCGCAGGAGCTCTACCTCCCCGGAGTGGAGCCCTGGAGGCCTGTCGAACCGGCCGACTCGGCCCTCGTCCGCGCCTATCGCACTCTCACTCCCGGGCAGAGGGGCACCTGCCTCGTGATGGTCAAGACCGGAACTTGGGACGACACCGTCGGCTCGCACTACGCCCTGCTCGACCCCGCGGATCGCTCCGACCCGGGAGCTGACGACGCCTTGATCCTGGATCCGGCCGAGCCTCTCGGGAGGCGAGGACCGTGGCGGCTCAGCGACTCCGCCAAGGCGATCACCCAAGACCCAGAGATAGCCGCGGCTTGGAAGGAAAACCGCATCACGCCAACACGGATCGGCGGAGCATGGGCGTTCAGCCGGTGGGACCGCACCCGAGCGATGCCGCTCGCTTCCCCGCTCGTCGCCGAGTGGGCGAAGCAGCTTTCCAGCTAGGCGAGCGACCCCGCCCCGGGAATCTGCGTAGCATCGCTCGGGATGTCGCTGCACCAGCACGAATCCGACGGCGAAGAACTCGACGTCAATCCGATCTTCTCGCGCGGGTCGTCGCTCCAAGTCCCGAAGAACCGGATCCCGGAGGGCGAGATGGTGCCGGAGGCTGCCTACCAGCTGATCCACGACGAGGTGATGCTCGACGGGAACGCAAGGCTCAACACCGCGACCTTCGTGACGACCTGGATGGAGCCCGAGGCAAAGCTGCTGATCGCCGAGACGCTCGACAAGAACATGATCGACAAGGACGAGTACCCGCAGACCGCGGAGCTCGAGCGGCGCTGTGTGAACATCCTCGCCGACCTGTGGCACGCCGACGAGAGCGCCGGCGATGCGACGGGCACTTCGACGATCGGATCGAGCGAGGCCGCGATGCTCGCCGGCATGGCCCTGAAGTGGCGCTGGCGCGAGCGGATGCAGGCTGCCGGCAAGCCGAGCGACAAGCCGAACATCGTGATGGGCAGCAACGTTCAGGTCTGCTGGGAGAAGTTCTGCCGCTACTGGGACATCGAACCGAGGATGGTCCCGGTCGAGACTGGGGCCTTGCACCTCACAGCCGAGCGGGCAGTCCCCTACTGCGACGAGAACACAATCGGCGTCGTCGCGATCCTCGGCAGCACCTTCGACGGCAGCTACGAGCCCGTCGAGGAGATCTGCCAAGCCCTCGACGAGCTCCAGGCCGACAAGGGCCTCGACATTCCCGTCCACGTGGATGCGGCGTCGGGCGGGTTCATCGCCCCGTTCATCCAAACGGACCTGGTGTGGGACTTTCGCCTCGAGCGGGTCAAGTCGATCAATGCCTCAGGCCACAAGTTCGGCCTCGTGTACCCCGGCGTGGGCTGGGTCATCTGGCGCGACGCCGAGTCGTTGCCCGAGGATCTGATCTTCCGGGTCAACTACCTCGGTGGCGACATGCCGACCTTCGCGATCAACTTCTCCCGTCCGGGCGCCCAGATCGTCGCCCAGTACTACAACTTCGTGCGACTCGGCCGCGAGGGCTACACGAAGGTCCACGAGTCGTGCCGCGAAGTGGCGGGGATGCTCGCCGACGGATTTGAGGAGACTGGCCGCTTCGAGGCCCTTACCCGCGGGGACGAGCTGCCCGTGATTGCCCTCAAGCTCAAGGACGAAGTGACGACCTACACGGTCTTCGACGTCTCCCACGAGCTCCGCGCACGCGGCTGGCAGGTCCCGGCCTACACCTTCCCCGAGGACCTCGAGGACCTCGCGGTCCTGAGGGTCGTCGTCCGCAACGGAATGACGGCCGACTTGGCGGAACTGCTGCTCGACGACCTCAAGCGGGTCGTCGAGTCACTTGACCAGTTCGGCGGCCGTCCCCCCGAGGGCCAGCACGCCGACGGCTTCCGTCACTGACCGACAGCTGCTCTCGGCGGCCCCGCTGTTGGGACCGCCGGAAAGCTTGCCCGCTCAGCCGACCTTGATGATCTGTGGGTACTTCCAGGTGCCGTTGACGACAGCCGACGTCGGGCGGTAGATCCTGAGCATCAGGTTGAACTGCTCAGCCGGCGCTGGAAGCCAGTTGCCGGCGCATCCACCGGCGAGCGCGCTCGACGGCTGAGTCGCACTGACGTAGATGTCGGTCGCGCCGCTCGGACCGCATCCTCGTGAGAGGTTCGCTGTGGCCGACCCGCCGGCGGGGAAGGGCCTGTCGCCGATCGCAAAGCGGTTGAGCGGATTGGAGATGAAGAACTGATCCTCGGCATAGAGAGTCAGCGACCAGAAGGCGGAGGTGGTCGGCGGCAGCTGGCCGGAGGGGAACCTGACCCTGTAGACGGCACCCGATGCGCCATTGAGCGTGTTGCCGCTGTAGTCGGTCAGAGCGGCCGGGTAGACGGCCTCGGCCGGAAGGTTGGCGCCGAGCCCGAACTTGGCGATGATCGCGCGCGTCAGATAGTCCTTCCCGTAGACGCCGATCTTGTCGAAGAGGATCCAGCCGTTGTTCTTGGAGGCGGACTTGTTCCGCGCGTTTACGAGGCCCGCGTCGATCGCCGCGTCGGCTGAGACCGCCCCCTTGACCAGCTCGGCGAGGACGCTGGCCGATTGCGTCTTTGACGGGTCGCGGTCGGCTCCGATGCCGTACTTCTTCATGCTCGCGAGGATCGTCTTGTCCTGCTTGGCGGGCGCGACCTGGGCCTTCATGATCGTGCCGAGGTCCTTGAAGAAGGCCGCGTTCGGCGACGGGAAGGCCGGCGGCGTCGAAGTGGAGGCAGCAGGCAGGCCAGCGCAACCCGCGGCCGGCGTCTGACCCGGCTGGATCGAGTTGACGCAGAGGAGGTTCTCTGAAGTGCCGACCTTGCTGTTGCGCTGTGCGCTGATTCCGTCCTGGAGCGCTTGGACCGCAGGCAGGTCGGAGGATCCGTCGATCAGGGTGCGACCGATCACCCAGAGCTTCGCGGTCGAGGACCGGATGATCTTCGAGACTGAACGCTTGAGCGGTGCCTTGGCGCTGGTCCAGTTAGGCCCGACGATCGCGTAGTAGCCGCCGGAGGTGCCGGTGGCCCTGCTGCCGATGTAGCCGAAGACATTGGTGTAACTGTCGAGCAGCTCGAGGCCGAAGTAGCGCGAACCCGTCGCAGGGGTCTTGACGATCACCGGCTCCGTCCCTACGTCGAGAACGGCGATCGTGTAGAGGGTGTCGGCGTTCGGCTTGACGATCGCGCGGGTCTGGTCGGTCGCGAGGTAACGGACGTTGATCAGGGCGTTCGTCGGGAAGCGAGCGATGCTCGTGTTCATGTAGACGGGCGCATAGCCGTACAGGTAGGCGTCGTAGCCGACCTTCTGAATGGCCTTCTTCTGCGTGGTGGTCAGGGCACTGGCGCTGCCGGCCGTTACCCCGAGTGACGCGACCGCTGCGAGCGCGGACGCTGCGATGACCCTTGTCGAAAGCTTCATCCTGATCAAACCCCTCTCCCGTTTCCCTGGCGACCTTCTCTCCGATTACTGACACAGTGTCGCAGTCGATCGACATCATGGCAAGCCGCCTTTGCACAGGCTTCAACAGGCAGGGAGGTCGATGGTTGCGATAAACCGATGACCGGAACAAGGCCTGCACGAACGTGGCAGGTCATCCGATGCGGCGCTGCGGCCCGCCGTCTCCTCGCAGCTTCCCGCAACCGTTGGCGCCAGCTTCCAACTGGGCATCGCTGGGCGGATCGACAGCCAGGAGTTCCGGGACCGTCACGGCCGTGAGCCGCCTCCGCTCGAGTTCGCCAAGGATCGCCGGCAGCGCCCTGATGGTCTGGCCGCGGTTCTCGTGCATCAGGACGATCGCCCCGGGCTTGAGCCCGGCGATCACGTTGCGCTCGATCCCCGCGTAGTTCGCCCCGGCTGAATCGCCGGAGTCGACGTCCCAGATGATCTGGGCCATGCCGAGTTCGGAGCTGATCGAGTCGATCGATTCGTTGCGTGCCCCGTAGGGCGGCCGGAAGACCTGGACCTTGGCTCCAGTCACATCCTCCGCGAGCCGCTTGGTGTCGGCCACCTCGCGGCGAGCCGAGGCGAGGTCGAGGCCTGGCAGGTACGGGTGACTCCATGAGTGGTTGGCGATCGCGGCGATCTCGGCCTCGCGCTCCGGCCAGCCCTTCCATGCCGGATCCTTGAGCCTGTTGCCGACGAGGAAGAAGGTCGAGCGCGCCTTCCACTGGCGAAGCTTCTTGACGGCGAAGTGGGTGTACGGCCCCGGGCCGTCGTCGAATGTCAGGGCGACGTAGCGACCCTTACTCCCGCCGCCGCAATAGACCGGCTTGCCGACCTTGACCAGCCGCTCGACTGCCGCCGCCTCCTGCGCCGGGGTGCTGATCGGCGTCGTCCAGTCACTCCGCGCGGGCCGGGCCGACCGGCTGCTCGTCTCGCCGGTCCCGGCCGCGGTCACTCGATTCCCCTCTGAGCGCCCTCCGCCTGTCGCGAGCGCGATCCCAACCCCGGCGATGGCGAGCACCAGCGCGGCGGCGGCCGCCAGCCTGATCCTCAGTGTCCGCGAGCGGCTCTCGTCGCGCCTTGCGTTCAGGTCGTCTGGGTCGTGGACCACGACCCGATTGTTGCCGAACTCAGGCGGGGGCGACGAGGGTGGCAGGTGCCCCGCGCTCGACGAGCACCTGCGGCAGCTCGACGCTGCCGTCGTCGCGCTGGCCATTCTCGAGCAGGGCGATCAGCGTCCTGCCAACGGCCACTGCGGTGCCGTTGAGGGTGTGGAGCACCTCGGGCTTGCCTCCCCCTTCGGGCCGCATCCTGATCCCGAGGCGCCTCGCTTGGAAGTCGGTCGTGTTCGAGCAGGAGGTCAACTCGCGCCAGCGGCCCTGGCCGGGGAGCCAAGCCTCGCAGTCGTACTTCTTGGCGGCGGAAGCCCCGAGGTCGTTGACTGCGATGTTGACGACCCGGTAAGGGATCGAGAGCTCGGTCAGGATCCGCTCCTCGAGCGCGAGGATCCGATCGTGCTCGTCCTCGGACTGGTCAGGCGGCACGAGGCTGAACATCTCGACCTTGTCGAACTGGTGCACCCGGAAGATCCCGCGCGTGTCGCGACCGGCCGCCCCGGCCTCGCGACGGAAGCACGGCGAGAAACCGGCGTAACGCAGCGGGAGGTCCGCCTGCTCGAGGATCTCCCCGGTGTGCAGGCCGGCAAGCGCGACCTCGCTCGTACCGGTCAGGTAAAGGTCGTCGTCCGCGAGTCGGTAGATCTGCTGTTCGGTGTCGGGCAGGAACCCGGTTCCGTAGAGAGCCTCCTCGCGGACCAGCACCGGCGGGATCACGGGCTCGAACCCTTCGCCGCCGAGCAGCTCGAGCGCGTAGCGCACGAGGGCGAGCTCGACCATCACGAGCGGCCCGCGCAAGTAGGCGAAGCGCGAGCCCGACAGCCGGGCGCCGCGCTCCATGTCGACCATCGAGCCCGCCAAGTCGAGGTGGTCGCGTCCTTCGCGGCCGGACTCGCCAACCTCGCGAATGACTGTGTCTTCGTCAGCGGAGTCGGGCGATGGCGGGTTCGGGATCGTGGCGAGCGCCGAATCGAGTGTGGCCCGCGCTGCCGCTTCGGCGTCGGATGCTTCCCTGCCGGCAGCGGCGAGCTTCGACATCTCCTCGCGCTCCTCCTCGGTCGGCGCACCCTTGCGCCCCTTCGAGGCCGCGTTCAGCTCGGCTCGCGCGGCCTCGGCCGCGGCGGTTGCGTCCCGCCAGGCGGAGTCGAGCGCGAGAACCTCGTCTAGCCGCTGCTCGGATCCGTCCTGCCTGCGAGCGAGGGCGACACGGATCGAGTCCGGATCGCCGCGCAGTGCCTTCAGGTCGAGCACCGATGCCTCCGGCGCGGTTGGTCGGTCACGGGAAGGTGACCGCCGGTCAGCGGCCGACCTTCTGGAGGTAGGCGACGAGGCCGTTGATCTGCTCGGCCGTGAGGATCTGCCCGAACGTACCCGGCATCGCGCCCTTGACGTAGGGCTTCTCGACCACTGCGTTCGGGTTGACGATCGACTGCTTGAGCATCGCTGCCGAGTCGTTGCCAACCTTGTTGAGGCTCGGGCCTACCTTGCCGTTGGCTCCGGCAGCCGAAAGCTGGTGGCAGGCACCACAACCATTCTGGGCAAAGACGCTGGCGCCGATCGCGGCGAGGTCCTGCTTGGGAGCGGTCGGCGGCGGTGTCGAGCTGCCGCCCATCCCGGAGTCGCCCGGCGAGGGCGGGGTGTTGACGTCCTTGCCGGAGTACTTGGCGACGAACTTCGCGACGATCTCGGCGTCAGCCCCGGTGACGATGTTCTGCGGCATCACGGCTCCGGAGAAGCCGCCGTTCTGGATCGCGTAGATCGCCCGCTGGTAGCTCTCCTTGCGGACGTTGAAGTTGGGACCGTTGACCCGCTGTGCCTTGGCGACATTGGCTGCGGAGCCGCGGGAGGCCGCTGCTCCGAGCGTGTGGCAGCCGGCGCACCGTTCCTGGAAGAGGACGGCGCCGCGCTCCATCGCAGGATCGTTGGAGGCAACCTGGATCTTCTCGGTGCCGCAGGCGCTCAGGGTCGCCACGGAGGAGACAGCGAGGGCTGCCAGCGCGAGAGTTGCCTTCCGGGTACGGATCATCGGCGTCGGATCCTAGCCGACCTCCCCGGCGCCCGGTCGGCAGGGAACGGATAGTTGGCGCCGAAGACCTACTCATCCCCGGCGCCGGCTCGTGGACTGACCCTTGTGTCTTTGACGGTTCAACGGCAAGGCGTCCTCCAACGGCGGCAACCGAGAGGCCGGCGCCGGGGCCTCTTGCCCGCCGTCCTGCGATCATCGATGGCGATGTCGACAGACCTTTCCACTCCCAGCCCCGAAGCGCTGCGCGACGTGTTCGCCCGTTTCCCGACAGGGGTGGCGGTCGTCTGTGTGCGCGATCCCGAGGGAATCTCGGGTGGGATGACGGCCAACGCAATCTGCTCGCTGTCGCTCGATCCGCTGCTGGTGCTCGTCTGCTTCCAGCGCGAAGCGAGGACCCTCCCGCTCGTCGAGCGGGCCGGGCGGTTCTCGATCAGCATCCTCGAGGCGGGGCGGGGCGACCTCGCCAAGCGGTTCGCCTCGAGGGAGATAGCGGAGTCGGACAAACTGGAAGGCGTCCCGTTCAGCGAGGTCGCCGGCCTGCCCGTGCTTGATGCGGCGATCGCCTGGACCGTCTGTTCCGTGCGGGAACTTCTCCCCGGAGGCGATCACACGATTGCGATCGGCGAGGTCGAATCACTCGGCAGCCGCGAGGGCGATCCGCTCGTCTGGCACCGCGGCAGCTTCACCGGTCTCGAACCGGCTGACTCTCAGTAGAGAGCCGCCGCCCTAAGCAGCAGGGCGGCACAGACCAGCAGCGAGACAGCCTCGACTCCGAGTTCACGGAGCGCAATCCGCCGAGCAAGGCGGTTCTGTTCGACCGGCTCGAGCCGGGCGACCTCTTGGGAATCGGCGATTCCCTCCCGAGCCAGCACCGACGCGGCCGACGAGAGCCTGAGCTGCTCGGCCACGAACGAAATTGCTGCCGCCATCAGCGAGTACCCATACTGGAGTCCGCGACCGGGCTCGCCGGCCCCGGCGAACAGGACCGCGCCGAAGGCCGCTGCGATCACGATCGCGACCTGGGCGAAGCGGATCGCGAACCACGCCCTGGGGTGGGCGAAGCCGGAGCGGAAGGCCACTCCGCCGATCGCGGCAGCGATCAGGCAGATGACTGCCGCTATGGCACAGACGACTTCGAAGGCGGGGGTCATCGGCGGTCACCCAGCGGCCCGTATAGCCCTTGAGACGAAAAGCCAAAAGTGCCATTCAGCACTAAGTAACAGGTTGTTACAAAGTCCCCGTCGACACTGATATACATCGCCGACCCGTCCCATGTTGAACAGCTACCTGCCAGCAATCGTCTTCCTCTTCCTCGGTGCCACCGTCGGTGGCGCTTTCGCTGTGATGAACGGCTTCCTCGGGCCGAAGACGAACAGGCGCTCCAACACCAAGACGACACCCTACGAGTGCGGTCTCCCGTCGGAGGTCCAGCAGGGTTTCCGCTTCGGGATTTCCTTCTACATGATCGCCATGCTCTTCATCCTGTTCGACATCGAGGTCGTCTTCCTCTACCCGATCGCCGTGCAACTCAAGGCTTTCGGCACCTTCGCCCTGATCGAGGCTTCGGTCTTCATCGTCCTGCTGTTCGTCGGCTTCGGCTACGCGTGGAGGCGCGGGGCTCTCTCATGGCGGTGACGCGGGAACCACTCGGCGACGACTTCCGCTCGAGCCAGTTGCGCGCCCGGGACATGCTGCGGGGCGACCTCGAAGGCCCCGATCTGGAGAAGTACGTCGAGGAGAGGGTGCTCACAACCACCCTCGAGAAGGCCGTCTCCTGGGCGCGGGGCAACGCGATGTTCCCTGCAACCTTCGGCCTTGCCTGCTGCGCCATCGAGATGATGTCGATCGTCGCCGGCCGCGTGGACGTCGGCCGCTTCGGCTTCGAGGCATTCCGTGCCTCACCCCGACAGGCAGACCTGCTGATCCTCTCCGGCCGCGTCTCGATCAAGATGGCCCCGGTCGTGCGCCGCATCTACGACCAGATGCTCGAACCGAAGTGGACGATCGCGATGGGAGCCTGCTGCTCCTCCCAGGGCGTCTTCAACAACTACGCGATCGTACCGGCCGACAAGTTCATGCCGATCGACGTCCACGTGCCGGGCTGCCCGCCCCGGCCGGAGGCTTTGATGCACGGCATCCTCCAGCTGCGCGACATGATCCAGGGCGACCCGTCCGCGGGTTGGCGCGAGCGCTACGGAGCGACGGGAACCGAGGAGATCCTGCCTGCCAACCTCGGCGATGACTCGATCAACGTCCTTGGCGGGGGCGAGCCACTTGCCTGATTCGACCGGCCTCGAGCTGATCGCAGGCGAACTGCGCGACCAGGCTCCCGGATCGGTCGTCAGGACCGACCACAGCCACGGTCGTGCCGAGCTGGAGATCGCCCCCGAGGCGGTCCTGCCGGTGATCGGGATGCTCAAGGAGCGCGGCTGGAACTTCCTCGTCTCGGTCCACGGCCTCGACTACTGGCCCGATGAGCCCCGCCTCGGGGTGATCTGGGAGCTGCTCGACATGAAGACGGTCGACAGGATCACCGTCAAGACGCGCGTGACGATCGAGAAGCCCGAAGTCGCGAGCGTCTGCGGCCTGTGGTCCGGGGCAAACCACCCCGAGCGCGAGGTCTACGACATGTTCGGGGTCGTCTTCGAGGGCCATCCCGACCTGCGGCGGATCCTGATGCCTGAGGACTACGAGGGGCATCCCCAGCGCCGCGACTTCCCGATCGGTGGCGAAGAGGTCCTCTTCACCTACAACGAAGAGACGATGCCGGGGTGGACCAAGTGAGCACTCCCGACCTCAGCGATTACCGCAAGCAGGAGGAGTCGATCACGATGGCCCAGGTGCCGACGGACGGCACCTCGTCGGAGCTGCTGACCCTCAACATCGGCCCTCACCACCCCGCGACCCACGGCGTCCTGCGGCTGATCGTCACCCTCGAGGGGGAGATCGTCCGCGACATCAAGCCGGTGATCGGCTACGTCCACACCGGGATCGAGAAGACGGCCGAGCAGAAGGCCTACTGGAAGGTGATCCCCGTCGTCGAGCGGATGGATTACCTCTCCTACTACTTCAACGCGATGACCTTCTGCGGCTCGGTCGAGGAGCTGGCCGGAATCGAGGTACCCAAGCGCGCCCAGTACTTGCGGGTGATCCACATGGAGCTCAACCGGATCATGAGCCACCTCGTCTGGCTCGGGACGAGCGCCCTGGACCTCGGCGCGATCTCGATGTTCTGGTACTGCTTCCGCGAGCGCGACTCGATCCTCGACCTGTTCGAGATGAGCTCGGGCCAGAGGATGCACACCCGCTACTTCCAGGTCGGCGGCGTGATCGAGGACATCCCCAACGGCTTCGAGGAGAACCTGCGGCGGTTCATCAAGACGATGCCCGAGCGCGCCGACCAGTACGCCGACCTGCTCGAGAAGAACGAGATCGTCCTGCAGCGACTGCGCGGCACCTGCCCGCTGTCGGAGGAACGGATGCTCGACATCGGCGTGACCGGACCATTGCTGCGTGCGGCCGGCAACCCGTGGGACCTGCGCAAGGCAGCGCCCTACTCCTCGTACGAGGACTTCGACTTCAAGATCCCGGTCGGGACGGTCGGCGACAACTACGACCGCTACCGGGTGCGCCACGCAGAGATCTACGAGTCGGTCAAGATCATCGAGCAGGCGCTCGACGGCCTGCCCGAGGGACCGTTCATCACCGAGGACCGCAAGTACGCGCTGCCCCCGCGACATGAGCTCGCGACCTCGATGGAGGCGCTGATCCACCACTTCAAGCTCGTCACCGAGGGCTTCCGCGTGCCCGAGGGCGAGGCCTACTTCCCGATCGAGTCGCCGCGCGGCGAGCTCGGCTGCTTCATCCGCTCCGACGGCTCCAGCAAGCCGGCCCGCGTCCACATGCGCGACCCCTCGTTCGTGAACCTGCAGGCGACGGCCGAGATGTGCCGCGACAGCTACATCGCGGACTTGATCGCGACCCTCGCGATGGTCGACCCGGTGCTCGGGGGAATCGACCGATGAGCGAAGTCACGAGGTTCACCCACGGCTCCAGGGTCCCCGGCTGGGACGACGCAGTCGACCCCGACAAGGCGCCGTCCCCGGTCCCCGACCCTGCGACCACCCCGGTCCCGGACGAGCTCCGCGCAGAGATCGAGGCCGAGATGGCGAAGTACCCGCAGTTCCGCTCTGCCCTGATCCCCGCCCTTCACGCCGCCCAGCGACTCCACGGCTGGTGCTCGCCCGAGGCGATCGAGCAGGTTGCCTGCGTCATGCGGATCACCCCCGGCGAGGCCGCTGCGGTCGCGACCTTCTACGACATGTTCGAGACCAAGCCTGTCGGCAGCCAGACGATCTACGTCTGCACGAACATCTCCTGCTCGCTTCGCGGCGGCGACCGGATCCTCGCGCGGATGAAGGCGGCAGCCGACGGCGACGAGGACTTCAACATCCGTGGCTTCGAGTGCCTCGGAGCCTGCGACATGGCGCCGATGGCGTCGGTCAACGGCGAGTACGTCGGTCCGCTCGACGACGGCGACTGCGACCTGATCATCGAGCAGGTCCGGGCCGGGGGCGAGATCCTTCCCGCCAAGAACCTGCGCAATCGCGAATGCGCCGACCCCGCAGGCCGGGCCGTCGGCGGCACCCCAACCGACGGAGGCGAGTCATGACGAAGCTCCTGTTCGACCGGATCGACGAACCCGGACTGAGTGGCATCGACGTCTACTCCAAGCGCGGCGGCTATGAGACCCTGCGCAAGGCGCTGCAGATGCCGCGCGACGGCATCGTCGAGGAGCTCAAGGCGAGCGGCCTGCGCGGCCGTGGCGGAGCGGGCTTCCCACTCGGAACGAAGGCGTCTTTCATCCCCGGCGGCGACATGGACAAGTTCCTCGTCTGCAACGCCGACGAGTCAGAGCCCGGGACATTCAAGGACCGCGAGCTGATGCAGAAGAACCCGCACCTGCTGGTCGAGGGGATGGCGATCGCCGCCTACACCGTCGGCGCGAACCGGTCGTTCATCTACATCAGGGGCGAGTACGAGCTGCAGGCCCAGATGCTCGAAGCGGCGATCGCCGAGGCCTACTCGGCAGGCCACCTCGGCGAGGACATCCACGGCTCCGGCTTCTCGCTGGAGCTCGTCCTCCACCGCGGCGCCGGCGCCTACATCTGCGGCGAGGAGACCGGCCTGCTCGACTCGCTCGAGGGCAAGCGCGGCAATCCGCGCCTCAAGCCGCCGTTCCCCGCCAACCAGGGGCTGTTCCAGGGCCCGACGCTGATCAACAACGTCGAGACGCTGGCGACGATCCCCGTGATCCTCGCGATGGGCGGGTCCGAGTACGGCAAGCTCGGGGTCGAGAACTCGGCCGGCACGAAGCTGGTCTCAGTCTCGGGCAACGTCCAGCGGCCAGGCAACTACGAGATCGAGCTCGGCATCAGCTCGCGCGAGATCATCTACGGCCTCGCCGGCGGGCCGGAGCCCGGGCGCGAGGTCAAGCTGTGGTTCCCCGGCGGATCGTCCTCGCCGGTGCTGACGGCCGACGACCTCGACCTGCCCTACGACTTCGACACCCTCGCCGCAGCCGGCTCGATGCTCGGCTCGGGAGCGATCATCGTCGTCGACGACACCAACTCGGTGGTCGACGTCGGCCTCAAGCTCGCCTCCTTCTACAAGCACGAGTCGTGCGGCAAGTGCACTCCCTGCCGGGAGGGGACCAACTGGACGGTCAAGATGCTCCAGCGCGTCCAGAGCGGCGAAGCAACGCCGATGGACCTCGACATCATCGCCTCCGTTCAGGAGCAGATCATCGGCAACTGTCTCTGCGTCCTCGGTGACGCGATGGCAATGCCGGTCGGCTCGCTGGTCGCCAAGTTCCGCCCTGAGTTCGAGTCGCACATCGAGACTGCGCGCGAGGCGAACGGCCTCGGCGTGACCCCGCCCGCACCAGCCGAGGAGCCGGCCCTGAGCCTCTGACCCGATGCCGCGCCCCGAGAAGAACACGATCACCTTCACGATCGACGGTCGAGACGTCGAAGCAACAGAAGGAGCGATGCTGGTCGACGCCGCCCGCGGAGGCGACGTCGAGATACCCGTCTTCTGTTACGAGCCGAAGCTCGGCGCGCCGGTCGGCGCCTGCCGCATGTGCCTCGTCGAGATCGAGGGCATCCCGAAGCTCCAGACCGCCTGCTCGACCCCGGTCCGCGACGGGATGATCGTCCGCACCACGACCGACCGCGTCAAGCAGGCGCAGGAGGCGGTCGTCGAGTTCCTGCTGATCAACCACCCGCTCGACTGCCCGGTCTGCGACAAGGGCGGCGAGTGCCCACTCCAGGACATCTCGTTCGGTTGGGGCGGGGGCAAGAGCCGCTTCATCGAGCCCAAGCGCCACTTCGTCAAGCCGCTCGGCCTATCGCCACTGATCGCGATCGACCGCGAGCGCTGCATCCTCTGTTACCGGTGCGTCCGTTTCTCGCAGGAGATCGCCGAGGACCACCAGCTCGTGCTGCTCGAGCGAGGTGCGGCGACCTACGTTGCGACGTTCGACGGCCACCCCTACGTCGCCCCGTTCAGCGGCAACATCATCGAGCTGTGCCCCGTCGGCGCTCTTACCTCGCGCGCCTACCGCTTCCGCGCGCGCCCGTGGGACATCGAGGGCGCCGGCACCGTCTGCAACCTCTGCCCGGCGCAGTGCAACGTGACGATGACCGTCCGCGACGACAGGGTCCTGCGGGTCCTCTCACGCGACCACGACGGAGTGGATGACGGCTGGCTCTGCGACAAGGGCCGCTTCGCCTACCAGGCGACCCACTCCGACGAGCGGATCACGACCCCGCTGGTGCGCGACGGCGACCAGCTGCGGCCGGCCTCGTGGGAGCGGGCGATCGCAGTCGCCAAGGGCCTCGCTCGCCACAGCGGCAGCGTTGCCGCGATCGTCGGCGGCGAGACCACCAACGAAGAGGCGCTGATGCTCGGTCGGGTGATGCGCGACGGCCTCGGCAGCCAGGACATCGATTCGCGGGTCGGCGGGAGCCTGCCGCTCGGCCTGCTCCGGACCCTCGCCCGCCCCGACCTCCAGGCGACCGTGCCGGACCTCGAGTTCGCCCACACGGTGCTGCTGCTCGACTCCGACCCCGTGGACGACGCGCCGATCCTCGACCTGAGGATCCGCAAGGGCGCGCGGCGCAACGGGGTCAAGGTCCTCGTCGGCTCGAGCCGCCCGACTGCCCTCGACCCGCGGGCATCGCAGGCCGTCCGCCACGCACCGGGCAGCGGAGCCTCGCTCGCGCTCGCGATCGATTCGTTCCTCGCCGACGATCGCGCCGGAGCCGAGGCCCACGCCAAGGCCGCCGGAGCCGACCCGGAAGCAGTCGCCGATCTCGCGTTCGCCCTCAGGGACGGCGGCGAGGACGTCGTGATCGTCTGGAGCGAGCGCCTGACCGACGGCCCGGCCGGAGCGGCTGCCGCCGGTGCGCTCGTCTCGATCGCCGAGCGGCTCGGCCTCACCGGCCGCGAGGGCGCCGGCCTGCTCGAACTGCCGCGCGGCACCAACGGCCGCGGACTTCGCGAGGTTGGCGCGCTGCCGAACGCCGCCCCCGGACTCGCCGAGCCGGCCCGGATCGGGCGCGACTCGCAGGCGATCGCCGAGGCGGCCGCCTCAGGCGAGGTCACGGCGCTCTGGCTGCTGCACTCCGACCCGGCCCGCGAGGGGATCGACGGCGCAGCCTGGACCAAGGCCCTCGCATCCGCCGGCCTCGTCGTCGCCCACGCCTCGACTCTCTCGCCCGAGCTCGCAGCACACGCGAGCGTCGTTTTCCCGGCTCAGGCCGGAGCTGAGCGCGAGGGCACGATCACCCATCCGGACGGTCGCATCCAGCGCCTGCGCAAGGCGATCGGCGGGCCGACCAACACACTGCCCGCGTCGGAAGTGATCGCCGCGGTCGCCGAGGCCGCCGGGTTCGACCACGGCATCCCGAGGGGAGCCGGAGCAACGGCCGAGCTCGGCCATGCAGTCGGCTTCTATGGCGGCATCACGACCGATGAGATCGGCGGCACCGGTGTCAGGTGGCAGGAGCGCGAGGCAGCAGCGTCACTGCCCGCCGGCGAGATCCCGGCAGACCTCACTGCACCTCGGCCCGCTCTCTCGCCGAACGGATCGCTGCGGCTCGGCGCGTACCGCTCGATCTGGGCCTCGCCCGAGGTCTCGATCAGTCCGGCGCTCAAGTTCCTCGCCCGCACCCCGACGATCGAGCTGAGCCCGGCCGACGCCGAGCGGATCGGGATCGCGCAGGGAGGGAAGGTCAAGATTGCCGCCGACGGACTGACGGTTGCCGGGACAGCTGCGATCCGCAGCGATGTTCCCGAGGGCTCGGTCTTCGTCGAGGACGGCCTCGCCGGGAGCGGCCCGCGCCCGGCCGAGGGCGAACTCGTCGAGGTGAGCGGTCCATGAATGGACTGATCGCGACAGTCGCCTACTCGGAGCCGTGGTGGGTGCAGATCATCAAGGCGGTGGTGATCTTCGCCGTCGGACTGCAGCTGATCCCGCTGGTGCTGCTCGCCGAGCGCAAGCTGTTCGGCCGCTTCCAAGGCCGCTACGGCCCCAATCGGGTCGGGCCGTTCGGCGCGATGCAGCCACTCGCCGACATCATCAAGCTCGCAACCAAGGAGTCGTTCCGGCCTCGCACGGCGGTCGGCTTCATCTTCTCCTTCGCTCCGATCATCTCGATCCTGACGGCTGTCGCGACCCTCGCAATCGTGCCGTTCGGCAACACGGTTGACATCTTCGGCACGAAGGTCGGCCTCTACGGCGTCGACCCGTCGATCGGAATCCTCTACGCCTTCGCCTTCGGTGGCATCGCCTTCTACGGCCTGATGCTCGGCGGCTGGGCCTCCGGTTCGAAGTACTCGTTCCTCGGAGCGATGCGCTCCGCAGCCCAGCTGATCAGCTACGAGATCAGCCAGGGCCTCGCCCTCGTCGGCGTGATCATGATGGCCGGCACCCTCTCCCTCACCCAGATCGTCGAGGAACAGGCTGTTCAGGGCTGGTTCATCGTTCCTCAGGTCGTCGGGTTCATCGTCTTCCTCATCGCCGGCTTCGCCGAGACCAACAGGGCCCCGTTCGACCTCGCCGAGGCCGACGCCGAGCTCGTCGGCGGCTACATGACCGAGTACGGCGGCGGCGGCTTCGTCTCCTTCTTCTTCGCCGAGTACCTCAACGTGATCATCGTCAGTGCGATCACCGCGACCGTGTTCCTCGGCGGCTGGCTGCTGCCGTTCGGCTGGGACACCCCCGGCTGGGCGATGCCGCTCGTCGTCCTCGGCAAGACCCTGCTGCTCGTTTTCCTGTTCATCTGGGTTCGTGCGACGCTGCCGCGCCTTCGCTACGACCAGTTGATGTCCCTCGGATGGAAGATCCTCCTCCCCGTGGCGACTCTCAACACCCTCGTGACCGCGGTACTGGTGGTGACCTGATGGCCGGGATTCAAGACGACGATGTGATCCAAGTGATCCGCGGGCCCAAGCCCGGGGTCGCACGCGGCACCTACCGCGCCTTCGGCGAGACCCTGCGTGGCCTGAAGACGACGATGGCGAGGGTCGCCGAGAAGCCCCAGACGATCCAATACCCGGAGGAGAAGACCCCGGTCTACCCCCGGTTCCGCGGTCGCCATCGCCTCCACAAGTTCGAGGACTCGGGCCTCGAGAAGTGCGTCGGCTGCTCGCTCTGCGCCGCCGCCTGCCCGGCTGACTGCATCCGCGTCGTCGCAGCCGAGAACGACCCGGAGAGCCGGACCAGTGCCGGCGAGCGCTACGCGGCCGTCTACGAGATCAACATGTCGCGCTGCATCTTCTGCGGTTACTGCGAGGTCGCCTGCCCGTTCGACGCGATCACTATGGGCCACGACTACGAACTCTCCGACTTCAACCGCGGCGACCTGATCTTCACCAAGGAGATGCTCCTCGCCGAGCCGATCGAGCGCACGCCGCTGCGGAGGGAGGGCGAGTAGTCCCGGCATGAGCGCTGTCATCTTCTTCATTGCCGCGACCGGCGCGATCGCCGGCGCGATCGGCGTCGTCATGCTGCGCAACCCGTTCTACGGGGTGCTCTCGCTCGTCGGGCACCTGCTCTGCCTGGCCGCCCTCTTCCTGCTGCTCAACGCTGAGTTCCTCGCGGCCTCGCAGGTGATCATCTACGCCGGCGCCGTGATGGTGCTCTACGTGTTCGTGGTCGCCTACGTCGGTGGCGACAGCGAGTCGCTCGGCGCGTCCCCCGGCTTCCTCAGGCTGATGACCCCGCTCGTCGTCGTGCTGCTGCTTGTCGAGTTGCTGATCGCGACCCTCGGCAGCGGCCTCAAGGCGATCGGCACCGAGGGCGCGCCCCTGCCCGACGGGTTCGGCTCGCCTGCGGCGATCGGCGAGGCGCTGCTCACCACCTACCTGCTGCCCTTCGAGATCGCCTCGATCCTGCTGCTCGTAGCAGCGGTCGGCGCGGTCGGCCTTGCGCGCAGGCGCAGGGGCTTCGGTCCCGGCGATGTGCCGTTCGACTCGGCGACGATTGCCGCAGCGCCGCCGAAGGGCTCGGGGACGATGGCCGAGGCCGCAGGGGACAGGGCGATCGTCGGCGCCCCGAGGAACGAGTCGCGATGAACATCAGCTGGTACCTGACGGTCTCGGCGATCATCTTCACGATCGGCGCAGCGGGGATCCTGACGAAGCGCAACCCGCTCGTGATCCTGCTCTGCCTCGAGCTGATGCTCAACGCTGCGAACCTCTCGCTGATCTCGTTCTCGCGGATGTGGGGCAACGAGGACGGCCAGATCTTCGCGATCATCGTGATGGTCGTCGCGGCCTGTGAGGTCGTGATCGGCCTCGGACTGATCGTCGCGATCCACCGACGCGGCCTGCCCGTTGATGCCGACGAACTGAGCGAGCTGCGCGGATGAGCCTGCAGACCCACGCCTGGCTCGTGCTCGCCTTCCCGCTCGCCGGGACGATCCTGCTCGGCCTGCTGAGGCCGGTCTTGAGCGGCAAGAAGGCCGGTGCGATCGGCACCCTGGCGATCCTGCTCGCATTCGCCAACGGGGTCGCCGCCGTGATCAAGCTCCAGGAGCTTCCGAGCGAATCCCGCGAGGTCGTCTCGAGCCTCTGGACCTACGCGAACACGGGGGGGCTCGATGCCCAACTGTCGATCCTGATCGACCCGCTGTCACTGCTGATGGTGCTGATCGTCGCCGGGGTCTCGACCCTGATCCACCTCTACTCGGTCGCCTACCTCGCGTCCGACGAGGGTTACGTGCGGTTCTTCGCCTACCTCAACTTCTTCGTCTTCTCGATGCTGGTGCTGGTCCTCGCCGGCAACTTCGTGCTGCTGATCGTCGGCTGGGCTCTGGTCGGCGCCGCCTCCTACCTGCTGATCTCCTTCTGGTACCGGCGCAACACTGCGACGAAGGCGGGCATCAAGGCCTTCGTGATCAACGTGCTCGGCGACGTCGGGATCGTGCTCGGCACGATTCTGCTTCTCGGTGCGACCGGCAGCGTCGACTTCCTCACCGTCTTCAACGAGGCGCCGCAGGTCTTCAACAGCAACGACGGCACCCTCGTGGCCGCCTGCCTGCTGCTGATGGTCGGAGCGTTCGCCAAGTCGGCTCAGGTCCCGTTCCACACCTGGCTCCCCGACGCGATGGAGGGCCCGACCCCGGTCTCCGCGCTGATCCACGCCGCGACGATGGTCACCGCCGGCGTCTACCTGATCGCCCGCATGCACCCGCTGTTCGAGCTCGCTCCGACGGCCCAGGTCGTAGGCGGGATCATTGGCCTGCTGACGCTGCTGATCGCAGCGACGATCGGCCTCGTCGTGACCGACCTCAAGCGGGTGATCGCCTACTCGACGATGAGCCAGATCGGCTACATGATCATGGCCGTCTCGAGTGGGATCTACGTCTCCGGCCTGTTCCACCTGATGACCCACGCCTTCTTCAAGGCGCTGCTGTTCATGGCAGCCGGCTCGGTGATCGGGGCGATGGCGGGTGAGCAGTCGCTCAACCGGATGGGCGGCTTCAGGAAGGTCATGCCGATCACCTACGCCTGTTTCATCATCGGCGGCCTCGCCCTCTCCGGGATGCCGCCGTTCTCGGGCTTCTTCAGCAAGGACGACATCCTGCTCGGGATCGGCGAGCTCGGCGGCTGGCACTGGATCCTCTACGTCGGCGGCTACATCGGCGCCCTGATGACCGCGATCTACACCTTCCGGATGATCTTCCGCGCCTTCCACGGCGACCCGTGCGAGGAGGCAAAGAGCCTCGAGGCCGGCCGCCTCTACCACGCCCCCGAGCACCGCAACCCCGCCGACGGGACGCTCGAGGACACGGGAGTCGGCTTCCCCGGCTCCAAGCACCACATCGCCGAGCGCTCGGTTGCGATGACCATCGCGATGGGTGTCCTCGCCTTCCTCGCGACGACGGCCGGCGTCCTCCAGATCCCGAAGATCTCACACGTGATGGAGAACTTCCTCGAGCCGACCTTCGTCGGCGCAAAGCACTTCGGGGTCGAGATCGACACGTCGCTGCTGCTGTTCGGCATGGGGCTGGGAACCGTCCTGGGCCTGCTCGGCATCTGGATCGCTTGGACCCTCTACGTCAAGCGCCCGGGCAGCGCAGCCGCGATCGAGGCTCGCTTCGCCGGCGCTCACAAGCTGTTCGCCAACAAGTGGTACTTCGACGAGGCGATCGACTTCGCGATCGTCCGCCCGTTCGCCGCCCTCGGTCGCTTCGGCCAGCGCACAGTCGAGCGGGTCGTCGTCGACGGCGGGATCACCGCCGGCCCGGTTTCGCTCGCCCGGGTCTCCTCAGCCGCCGTTCGCTCATGGCAGAGCGGCCTGCTGCGCGCCTACGCTGCGGCGATCACATTCGGCGCCGCCCTCGTCCTCCTCTACTTCCTGCTGCAGGGCTGACCGGTGACCCTCTCGATCCTGATCGCCATCCCCTTCGCAGCCGGCCTGCTCGGACTGCCGTTCGGCGGTCGCCAGGCGAAGGCCGTGTCGCTGGTCGGCTCGCTCGCCACGCTGATCATCGCCGGGACCTTGGCCGTCCGCTACGACACCGCGCTCGGCGGAGCTCAGTTCACAGTTGACAAACTCTGGATCGAGCCGATCGGCGTCCACTGGGCACTCGCGATCGACGGCCTCAACCTCGCCCTCGTCGCCCTTACGGCCTTCGTCTACTTCTGCGTCGTGGTCGCCTGCCTGTTCCGCGACGACGAGCGTCCCGGACAGTTCTTCTTCCACCTCGGCTTCGCAGCGTCCGCGGTGCTCGGAGCGTTCCTAGCCCAGGACCTCCTGCTGTTCGTCCTCTTCTTCGACCTGATGCTGATCCCGTTCTACTTCCTCGTCGGTCAGTGGGGTGACGGCGAGCGGATCAAGGCGACGACGAAGATGGTGATCTACACCCTCTCGGGCTCGCTGCTGATGTTCGCTGCTGCCGCCGCTGCCGGTGCGCTGACTGCGAGCCAGTACGGGATGCCGGTCAACTTCCTGATCTCCAACCTCCAGAACCACGCGCTCGACCATTCGACCCAGCACTGGGTCTTCGTCTGCTTCGCGCTCGCCTTTCTGGTGAAGATGCCGGCCGTACCGCTTCATGGCTGGCTGCGCGACGCTTACAGGGCGATGCCGCTGCCGGCGCTCGCCCTCTTCTCCGGCGTCCTCAGCAAGGTCGCGGCGTACGGGTTCCTCAAGCTTGCTGTGCCGCTCTTTCCGGACGGCGCAGCCGACGCCCGCACCGTCCTGTTGATCGTCGCTCTCGCGTCGATCCTCTACGGATCGGCTCTGGCGTTCACGACGAGCGACGCGCGACTGGTCGTCGGCTACTCGTCGATCGCCCAACTCGGCTTCATCCTGCTCGGGATCTTCAGCCTCACCGAGGCTGGAGCCCAGGGCGCACTGATGCAGATGGTCAACCACGGTGTCGTGACCGTCCTGCTGGTCGCGATCGTCGGAATGCTCGCCGCCCGCGCGAAGGGCAGCGAAGACCTCGGCTCGATGGGCGCGATCGCGATGGGCGCCCCGGTGATGGCGGTCGTCTTCCTGATCGCGGCACTCGCGAACCTCGCGATGCCCGCTTCGGCGAACTTCATCGGCGAGTTCCTGATCCTGCGCGGTACCTGGGATTCGGCCTCCGTGTTTGCCGTGCTTGCCTGCATCGGAGTCGTGATGGCGGCCGTCTACATGCTGCGGATGTACATCCGTTCGATGCACGGCCCGGACGAAAACGACGTCGAGAAGCGTGAGATGTCCTGGCGCGAGGCTGCCACCGTCGTGCCCGCAGTGATCGTCGTGCTCGCACTCGCTCTCTACCCGCAGGCTCTGCTGAGCCGCAGCGAGGGGGCGACGACCGCGTCGATCCTCGACGCTGCCAACGGGGCGATGGTCAACCCGATCGCACCGGAGGCGCGCAAGTGAACCTCGCAGTGATCAAGGCACCCGTCATCGACTGGTGGGCGCTCTCGCCGATCATCGCCCTGACGGTCGGGGCGATCCTCGTCCTCGGGGCCGGGCTGCTCGGCAGCGAGCGGCTGCGCTCGTGGCTCGTGCCGGTGCTGGCGTTCGACAGCCTGGTGGTCGCAGCCGTGCTGCTCGCCATGCGCTGGAACGACCCGGCAACGATCATCTCCGGCGCCCTCGAGGTGGACAACCTCGCCGTTGCGATGGGCCTGATCTGCATGGTCGGCGGGCTGGTCGCCGTCGTCCTCTCGATGAGGATGGACACCGAGGAGAGCATCGGTCGCGGCGAGTACCACGCCCTGCTCGTCTTCACGGTGCTCGGGATGGTCATCCTAATCGCAGCGAACGACCTCGTCACCCTGTTCGCCGGTCTCGAGCTGCTGTCGATCTCGCTCTACGTGCTCTGCGCAGCCGAGCTGCGTCGCGAGCGTTCGCTCGAGGCGGGGCTCAAGTACCTGATCATCGGCTCGGTCGGTTCGGCCACCCTGCTCTACGGCTCCGCCCTGCTCTACGGCGCCACCGGCAGCACTTCGCTGACGAAGATCGGCACCGCCCTCGCCGGCTCGAGCCTGCTCGGCGATCCGCTGCTGCTTGCCGGCATCGCGCTGATGATCGTCGGGCTGGCGTTCAAGGCTTCCGTCGCGCCGTTCCACCAGTGGACTCCCGACGTTTACGAGGGCTCGCCGACCCCGATCACCCAGTTCATGTCGGTTGCGACCAAGGCTGCCGCGTTCGGGATCATCGTTCGGATGCTGGCCGGGCCGCTGCTCCCGGCCGTCGAGCAGTGGCAGCCGGCGCTCGCCGCTCTCGCGACGATCTCGATCGTGGTCGGCAACTTCGGCGCTCTCGGCCAGGACTCCGTCAAGCGGATGCTCGCGTGGTCGTCGATCGCCCAGGCCGGCTACCTGCTCGCAGCCATCACTGTTGCGAGTGCCCTCGGTATCCAAGCACTCGTCTTCTACATGCTCGTCTACGCGGTGATGACGATCGCCGCCTTCGCGGTCGTCGTCGAGGTCGAGCGCACCGGGGTCGACGGCGACAGGGTCGCGGGCTTCGCCGGACTCGGTCGCACCCGCCCCGTGCTCGCTGTCGCGATGACCCTCTCGATGCTCTCGCTCGCCGGGCTGTTCGCCGGCTTCTTCGGCAAGGTCGAGATCATCAGCGCCCTCGCCGAAGGTGGCTTCTCATGGCTTGCGATCG
>JBAXRO010000027.1:0-24544 GCA_037131165.1 Actinomycetes bacterium
TACCCGTAAGCGGAGTAGGTGGTGGGGTCGATGCCCCCGACCCACTCGTTCCAGCCGGGCGGCACCAGCTTGCGTTCGGTGGCGCTGTCGTCGGTCGGGGTCGTAGGGTCGTTCGTCCCGTACTCGTTGAGGTACTTGCCGATCAGTCCGGTGTGGTAGCCGGCGTTCTGGAGCCACTTGGGCACGGTGTTGCCCCAGCCGCCGTCGTTGGTCGAGTGCTTGAACTTGAAGTAGCCGCCCTCAGGCCAGAAGTTCCAGGTGATGCCGTGGTTGTGCATGTACTGGCCGGTGAGGAAGGAGGTCCTCGATGGGCAACAGAGCGAGTAGGAGACGTACGAGTTGACGAACTCCGTCCCCTGGTTCGCGATTCTCGACTTCAGCTTGGCCATGATCGCCGCGTCGTCCTGACGCTGGTCGTCGGACATGATCACGACGATGTTCGGCTTCTTCGGGGTGGCAGCGCCCGCTGGCAGAGCCGCGATCGCGAAGAGGGCTGTTGCCGTCAGGGCAATCGCGACAGCAGTGGTTCCAATTCCATTCGTGCGGCTCTCTCTCATCCCGTTCCCCTCGTCAGGTGTGTTCCGTGGCCATCAAAGCACGAAACGCGACGCCGCGTCAACTGTCTGCGGTGAGGGTTCCCGGGAGTTGACCGTGGGCGGCGGTGGGTGGTGTACATTCCGTGACATGGTCGAGAAAGCCCGCTCCGCGACTCGGCCCCGGCTGTCGTCCGAGGAGTCGCGGGCAATGATCATCAAGGCCGCCGACTCGCTGCTGAGGAACGGGCCGTACCGCGATCTCAGCGTCGAGCTCGTGATGAACGAGGCAGGCCTTTCGCGGACGATCTTCTACCGGCACTTCGATGACATGCCGGGCCTGGTCATCGAACTGCTCAGGGGCCTCGGAGCCGACGTCGACCGGGCCACGAGGGAACTGGTCCAGCTCGAGAATGAAAGCGTCAGCGCCGCCACCGTTCGGTCGGCGATGGCCATCTGGGTCGATTTCTTCCAGCGCCACGGCACGCTCCTCCGCGGCGTTGCGGAGGGGGCTGGAGTCGACGAGGAGATCGAGCTTGCCTACGACCGAGTGCGAAGGCACTTCTCCGTAGTCGTCGCCGAGGGCCTCAGGCGGCTCAGCAAGGCCGGCCGACTCGATGGGATGGATCCCGACTCGGTAGCAGAGGCGCTCAACGTGATGAACGAGCGCTACCTGCTGCGGACTCTCGGTCGGGAGCCCCAGGAAGATCCGCAGGCGGTCGTCGAGACCCTCAGCCTGATCTGGATCCGCACCCTCCAGCTTGGCTGAACCGGCTCCGCTTCGGCGCGTAACGCGACTGGCCTGGCCCGGCCACAACGACTGCGGGCGGCCCCGAAGGACCGCCCGCTTGGACTGACAGCGTCGTCTCAGGAGACGATCACGGACCGGTCCAGGTGCCTCCGTAACAGGCCTTGGCGCCGCAGACGTTGATCAGCGTCCCGCCCGGCTTGATGTACTCGGCGATTTGGTGCCTGAGAGCCGCCGAGGTGTCGATGTTGAGGTCGTGCGGGTCGGTCCCGATCCTGTTTGGCAGGTTGTCGGCCGGAGGTGACGGAACGCCGCACTTCGTCCCACCCGTGCTGGTGTCGCAATTCGGGTTGTCCTTGTCGCGGTACGGACCGATGTCCCATGCGATCAGAGCGTTCTCGTCGAGCGGCAGTGCGCCGAGGGTCTCGAGGCCCCACCCGTAGATCGAGCCGTTCGTGTCGCGTCCCGTATCGAGGTACGGGGTACGGAGCTTCAGGCCCATCGTGCGCGCCTGGACTTCGGTCGTCACGTTCGCGACCTGGTGGTCGCCGTAGCTCATCGCCATCACGACCTTCTTGGCCGGGGTGTTGGGCAGCGGGTTCGAGGTGATGTGGTTCGCGTATCCGTTCGGCTCGCCCCTGTCCCACATGATCTGGATCAGGGCGAACAGCAGCGGACGCTCGCGCAGTGTCTTGTAGGCGTTGTACATCACCGGCTTGAAGTCGTCGAAGTCGACCGAGCGGGTCAACAGCGTCGAGTAGTTCATGCCGCCGACGTAGAGCACGGAGCGCTTGATGTCCGGCGAGACGGCAGTCAGGCCGCCGCCGGCGATCCCGCCCTGGCTGTTGCCGTAGTAGTTGACTGCACTGGTGTCCCAAGAGGCCGAGTGGTCACCGGAGGTCACCTCGAAGGCCGGGTCGGTCGTGAGGCCGTTGGAGTGGGCGAGTGCCCGCCCGAGGAACATCCAGCCGAGGTAGCCCTGTTGGAGGCGGTCGGCCAGCTTGTTGAAGCCGGAAAGGTCGCCGAGGATCGCGACTGACGGGAGGACGTCCTCGTCGGCCATGCCGATCCAGTCGGCGCCGCAGACCATCATCCGGTTCTCGTTGCCGAGCTGGCGGACGTTGCGGGAGCCGAGCTCCCACATCTCGTTGAACAGCCCATGGCCGTAGAGGCTGATCGAGACGGGGCCGTTGCCGTCCACCGCACTCCGCGGGACATTGCAGCGGAAGCGCGCGAGGTAGGTGTTGCCGGGGATCTGGGTCGGCAGGCCGTCGGCCCCGAGGTTGTAGGTGCCACCGGGGCCGCAGGCGCGCTTGGTCGAGGCGTTCGCTGCGGTCGTCGTCAGGTAGCAGGGCACCTCGATCGTGCCGTTGATCTCGCGGATCGTGTCCGGGTCAGTCGGCGTGTCGACGATGCCCTTCGGGTAGTAGTCGTTCTTGCCGTTGGTCTGCGGGTTGATGTTCCAGGTCGGCGAGTTGCCCTGGATGACCCCGTCGCCCATCGTCGTGTCGCCGAGGGCGGCGAACGACTCGTCGCGGATCTTGAGCATCCGCTCGGAGAGGCTGCGGGTGCTCGCGACCGTGAAGTCCCAGGCGGTGTTCAGGCTCGAGCGGGCGACGCCGGCATTCGAGAGGGTCGTGAAGATCGACTCCATCTTCGTGCGGCGCGACTCGATCACGGAACTCCGGGTCACGAGCCGGTCGCGGTAAAGGCGGAAGCCGTTGGTCGGGGCGATGGCCGAGCCGTCGGCCTTCTTGAGGTTGCGAAGTCCGACGACGTAGCGCCGGCCATCGACGAGGTTCTTTGCCGGGCGGATGATCAGGACTGCGTCCTTGGCGGCGTTGTAGCCGGTGTTGTAGGAGGACGTCTCGCTGATCGAGTGGTCGAGTTCCGCCCAGATCGGGTGGCGCTGGCCCGTGACCGTGTCGATCAGGACGGCAGCTTGGTTCGGGTCGGCGTAGCGGTCGAGATCGGTCAGCGGGACGAGGCCGCTCTTCTTCAGCGCCTCGTCGCTCGTCAGTCCGTCGATGTGGGTCAGCAGCATCGATCCGGGGCTGAAGCCGTCGAACCGATTGAGCTCGTTGACAGCGAGCGACTTCGCCTGGGGCGCGAACAGGTTCGGTGTCGTCCTCGGAGTCGAGCTGAGGCTCAGGTTCAGCCGGCGACCGGTTGCCTTGCTCGCGTCAGCGGTCGTGAAGTGGTCGTTGGGGAACGGGTAGAGACAGGATGACGGGTCGATCACGTCGCAGCGCGATGCCGTCCCGGTGTCAACGCTCGGTGCCTTGCCGGTGCAGCTGGTCGAATCGACGAAGATCGGCTCGCTGCCGACGACGACTCCCTTGACGGTGATCGAAAGGGTGCCTGCCGTGCACTGGGCGAGCTTCGTGCGACCGCTGCTGGTGGTCGCGATCTGGGCTACTGCCTTCCCGGCGCTCAGGGCGACGGTCTTGGGGCCGGCGACGACCGACGTGCTTGATCCGCGGGTCAACCTGACCGACACGGACGCCGATGAGCCCGCAGCCGAGACCTTCACGACGAAGGACCGCTTCGTCGCGAGCTGCTTCTGCGACGCGTACCCGGTCGCGAGCGAGGCGCTGTCCGGCGTGTCACCGGATGCGACCGAGCCGAACGGCGAGATCGCGAGGGTGAGGGCTGCGAGTGCTGCAAGCGCTGCGAGCACGGCCAGCATGCGGACATTCAAGGAACTGCCCTTCATTGGGTCTCTCCTCCCCAGAGTGGACCGTTCGTAAACTACACAGTTCAGAAGTGGCTGTCGATCAGATACCGACGGGACCGCGCAGCGGTCGCTTCGGCCTCAGCCGGCCGGGGCCGATCTCATCCTCGATACCGCCGGGCCGACCAGCAGCGCCAGCCCGACGGTGATCGCCACCACGGCGAGGATCCCGGCGATGCCCAAGCCATGCACGGTGAGCAGGACCGTCGCGCCGATGCCGATGATCACGACCCGTGCGACCGGCGCCGTGCCCTCGCCGCTCATGTCCGCCGCCGCTTTGCGCCCCGGTCCCGACCACCAGGCCGAGAGTGCTGCGATGAGGCCGACGAGGGCAGTGATCCTGATCCCGGTCGCGAAGAAGCGGACGATCGTGTCGAAGAAGGCTGCCGCAGCATCGCGAGGCACGTTCGACGGCAGCCCCTCGAGGTAGAACTCGCGGCCGAGCAGGAGGATCAGCCCGAGGACCACCATCGTTCCGGCGAGGCTGAGGCCGGACGTGATGATCGTCCTCCTTCGGTTCCTCGACATCAGCACCGCCACGATGAACAGCAGCGGCGCGAGGATCGTGAAGAGCAGGGTGAAGCCCTTGAGCGTCTTGACGGCGCCCTGCGCGGTCTCGAGCGACGACAGGTCGAAGACGACGAGCGACGGGGAGGCGTCGAGCGGCGTGCCGGAGATCCCTTCCTTGGAAAGGAACGCTCTCGACGGGCCGACGACCGGCTGCAGGTTGAGAGTCACCTTGCCCTTGGCTGCGAGCTTGTCGAGCGCCGGACGCTTGCCGGTCAGGATCGCGACGACCTGCGCGTGCGACTCGCGGCTGATCTCCTTCCAGAGGGTCGCGAACTGCTTCGACTCGACCACCTTGCCGATGATCGTCCTGACGAAGCCCGTGATCGCCTGGGCGATCGGACCCGCCAGCGGAGCGGCTGACGAAGGCAGCCTCTCCTCGGCGAGCTTCTGCGGATCGACCTCCTTGACGAACTCGGCGGTCAAGGCACCCGTGACGGCACTCTGGATCGCCTTGTTCTGGGCGAGAGGGGCAACCGTTTCGACGTAGCGGTCGGTGTTCAGGGTCTGGTTGCGGACCCAGGTGAAGGTCAGGGCCAGCAGCGCACAGAGGCAGGCAAGGGCGATCACCGCGATCACTCCCTTCGACTGCTTGCCGGGGGTGCTCTCGGGGGTCGCTTCGGAAGTGGTCATTTTCTTAGCCTCTCAGCAATCGAAGACAAGTTGGCCGCTCGGAGGGTTAGCCTCGAATCCGTGGCAGGAGAATCGGGTTCGCGGAAGTGGATGGCGGTAGCGCTGCTGGGCTGCGCCCAGTTCATCATGGTGCTCGACACGACCGTGATGAACGTCTCGATCTCGGCGGTCGTCGAGGACCTCGACACGACCGTGTCGGGAGTCCAGTTGGCGATCACCGCTTACGCGCTGGTGATGGCCGCGTTCATGCTCACCGGTGGCAGGATCGGTGACATCTTCGGCCGCCGCCGGATCTTCGCGATCGGCCTGCTGATCTACGGACTTGGTTCGTTGACGACTGCGCTTGCCCCGAACCTCGGCGTGCTGCTGGTCGGCTGGTCACTGATCGAGGGACTCGGTGCGACCCTCGTGATCCCGGCGATCATGGCGCTGACGGCCGCCGCCTACAAGGGGCGAGACCGGGCCGTCGCATACGGCATCCTCGGCGGTATCGCCGGAGCGGGGGCTGCTGCGGGACCGCTGATCGGTGGTGCCGTCACGACCTACCTCTCGTGGCGTTATGTCTTCGCCGCCGAGACGGTGGTCGTCGTGATCCTGCTCGCCGTCGGGCTGCGGATGCTGCCCAGCCCCGAGGCGAGCGGCGGCAGCCTCTCGCCGCTCGAGGTCCTGCTCACCGCCAGCGGCATGGGTTTGGTCGTGCTCGCCGTACTCAAGGCGAGCCAGTGGGGGTTCCTGCTGCCGTCGAACCCGCCGGTGATCGGCGACCGCGAGATCACTCCGCTCGGGCTGTCCCCGACCCCGTTCCTGATCGGAGTCGGAATCGCGATCCTGACCCTGTACCTGCGGATCGCCACCAAGCGCGAGGAGGTGGGCCGCCAGCCGCTGCTCAAGCCTTCGCTGCTCGGCCTGCCGCGGTTGCGGGCCGGGCTGACGGTGATCCTTCTCGTCCAGCTGTTGCTCGGCGGGCTCTTCTTCGTCCTGCCGGTGTTCCTTCAGGTGACGCTCGGCAAGAATGCACTCGAGACTGGGGTCCAGCTCGTGCCGCTGTCCGTCGCCCTGATCGTCGCCTCGCTGGCGGGGCCGCGACTGGCGTTGCGTCATTCGCCGAAGCTCGTCACCCGACTCGGCTTCGCTGTGCTCGCCGCCGGCCTCCTGATCCTGACGGGCTTCGTCAGTGAGGACTTCATGTCGCTCGGGTTCTCGATCGGGATGGCCGTCGCCGGAACCGGCCTCGGCCTGGTCATGAGCCAGGTCGGCAACGTGATCATGAGCGCGGTCTCCGAGGAGTCGACAGGGGAAGCGGGGGGAATGCAGGGCACCGCCCAGAACCTCGGTTTCTCGCTCGGCACGGCTCTCATAGGGGCCGTTCTGCTCAGCGGCCTGACGACCGGCTTCCAGGATCGGGTCAACGCCAGCCAGGTGATCCCTACGTCGGTCAAGGAGCAGGTAGCCCAGCGGACCGAGGCCGGGGTCCAGGTCGTCTCGGAGGCCGACGCCACGAAGGCCGCGACCGACGCCGGGCTGAGCCCCAAGGAAGTCGAGGACGTGGCCAACGAGTACATGAACGCTCAGGTCGACGCACTTCGATCCTCGCTCGCACTGGTTGCGATGATCGCCCTGTTCTCGCTCTATGCAACGCGACGGCTGCCGATCGAGACGGTCGAGGATTCCGCCGCCGGCGCTCCTAGCGTTGCGGCTGGATGACCGAGCCGGCGCCGCAACAGCCCAAGCAGTCGGTGATCGGCGAGTTCCGGGCATTCCTGCTGCGTGGCAACGTCGTCGACCTCGCGGTGGCGGTCGTCGTGGGTGCAGCGTCGGCCGCTGTCGTCAAGAGCCTCGTCAGCGACCTCCTGCTGCCGTTGATCGGGGCGGTGATCGGCACCCCCAACTTCTCGAGCCTGAAGTTCACGATCGGCGAGAGCGTCTTCCACTACGGCAACTTCATCGACGCGGTGGTCAGCTTCTTCCTGATCGTCGCCGCGATCTTCTTCCTCGTCGTCAAGCCGACCGAGAAGCTCGCCGCATTCACCGGCGACCGGCCCGATCCGGGTCCGAGCGAGGTCGAGATCCTCGCCGAGATCCGCGACCTGCTCCGCGAGGATCGCGGCCGCAGCGACTGATCGGGCAGGAGAGGGCGGTCGGCCCCCGAAGGTGTGACTTGACGTTCCCTACACCGGCGGGCGCTGCCCGTCACCACAGGAGGTTTGACCTTGAGCACCAACTCCCCCGACACGCCCGGCAACGCAGGCGCGTCGAACGACAACCCGGAAAGCGGCGCCGGCTCCACGGGCGTAAGCGGCAAGGTCGTGGCGATCGCCGCGGTTGCGGCGTTGGCTCTCGGCCTGGTCGGCTTCTTCGTCGGTCAGATGATCAAGGAGGACGAGTACAAGAAGGGCAAGTCCGGCTACGAGAAGATCTACAAGGTCGGCTACAACGCCGGGTTCGCTGCCGGTCAGAACGCGGGAACCGCGGCTGGCAAGCAAGCCGGTCTGACGGCAGGCAAGAAGCTCGGAGCTGCCCAGGGCCTTCAGGTAGGCAAGAAGGCCGGAGAGGCGATCGGCCAGCAGGAGGGCCAGAAGGCAGGAGAGCAGGCCGGCTACGCCAAGGGCTTCCAGGCCGGGGTCACGAAGGGCTCGAGCGCCGCACTCGGATCGCTCACTGGCTGGGACACCAACATCCCGTATGTCATCGAGATTGACTCCAGCCCGGTGAACGGTGTGCCCTACCAGGTGTTCTCACGAACACTGATGAAGGCCAACGTCAACTACTACGTATGTGGCAACACGGCATGCAGCGAGCCGCGCACTCCGTAGTCGCGCGCTCTCGACCAAGCTGGTCCTGATCACCGGCCGTCCCTCGAGAGAGGGGCGGCCGGTTTCGTTGCGGGGCGATTCGAGCGGAGTGCTCGGTGACCCCTTCCGCCCGCTTGGGAGCATCCTCGAGCCTGATGCGACGGTGGTCATGCCTTTCGTGTACGGTGCTGTTCGCAGCGTGACCTCCGTCACAGTTGCGAGAGTCCCGAACAAGCCAAACCGAGGAGCAGCGACTCGCTCATGAGCACCAAGGCAGGCGTCGTTTCGAACAGGACAGGGCTGGCTCTCGCGGTTGGTTTTGCCGCCGCCGCGATCTTCGCTGCGCCGGCCTCTGCAGCAATTGCGCCGGCAACCACGGACGCGGCGGCCTTCGTCGCCAAGGGAAGCGTGGGTGAGGCCTACGTCACGGGTGCCACCGAGGGGGACAACCTGATCCTCGTCAACGCTTCGGGAGCGACCATCCCCGAGAGCGACGCCAACCTGTCGACCGACTCCAAGGGGAGCAAGGTCTTCCGCGAGGTCACACCGGGCACCGGCTACACCGTGCGGCTCGTGAAGGACGGCAAGGTCTTCGGGACGGCGCCCTTCAAGGTGCTTGCCAAGGATGAGAACCCCTCGCAGAGCTTCTACAACGCGATCAAGCTGAAGGCTGGCCTCAACTACGTGACCGTTCGCGACGGGATCAAGATCGCGATGACGGTGCGGCCCCCGCTCGGAGTCTCCAAGGCGCAGTTCGACGCGGCCATCGCTGCTGGAACCAAGTACCCGACGTTCATCGAGTACTCCGGCTACCAGACGGCAGCTCCCGGCAACCTGCTCGACACCTTCCTCAACCCTTCGAGCGCAGGGCCGGAGGCGCTCCTGCCCGCCAGCTCGACTTCCGTCGGAGCCGTGATCGGGCCGCTGCTCGGGTTCGCGGTCGTCAGCGTGCAGATGCGAGGGTCCGGATGCTCCGGCGGCGCCTTCGACCTCTTCGGCCTGCCGACCACTTACGACGGCTACGACGCAGTCGAGGCAGTCGCAGCGCAGTCCTGGGTCAAGGGCAACAAGGTCGGGATGGGAGGCATCTCGTTCTCCGGCATCAGCCAGCTCTTCACCGGCGGCACGCAGCCGCCCCACTTGGCTGCTCTCACGCCGCTCTCGGTGACCGACGACGTCTACTCGGGAACGGGCTTCCCCGGCGGCATCTTCAACAAGGGATTCGCCTTCAGCTGGATCAGCCAGCGCATGGACGACGCCAAGCCGGCCCCGGCGGGCGGTCAGCCGTGGGCCAAGTACCTGACGGCCAACGACCCGGGAACCGGCCAGCCCCGTGACCAGCAGTGCCTCGACAACCAGAACCTGCGCCTGCAGACGATCAACTCGAACGAGATGATCCAGAAGTACCCCGCCCGCGAGTCGCGGATCTACAGCGATCGCTCCCCGGGCGCATGGCTGGCGAAGGTCAAGGCCCCGGTCTTCCTCGTCGGCGCATTCCACGATGAACAGACCGGTGCTCACTTCACCGAGTCGCTCGGTGGGCTCAAGAACAACAGGAAGGTCTGGATCACCCTCCAGAACGGCGTCCACGCCGACTCGCTCGGGCCGAGCACGATCACTCGCTGGGCCGAGTTCATGAACCTCTACGTTGCCGACCGGATCCCGAAGGTCTCCGACCTCGTCATCAGCTTCTCGAGCCTGCTCTACAACCAGCTCGTCGAGGCCCCGTCGCTGCCGGTCAAGCAGTCGCGTTTCGCCGCGATGGCCGACACCTCGGCGAACCGCACGGCCGCCAAGCGGGTCTTCGAGAGGGACCCGCGCGTCACCATCCTGATGGACAACGGCAACGCGATCGCCGGTAAGCCGGGTGCGCTTGGCGCCACCTGGGGCGTCGCCTTCAAGAACTGGCCGCTCTCCTCGAGCGAGGCCAAGCCGACGACCTACTACTTCCGCAGCGCCGGCAAGCTCGCCACGTCAAAGCCGACCGCCTCCAACGGCACGGCTTCTTACGTCGCCGATCCGTCGGCTCGCAGCAAGCAGACCCTGACGGGAGCCGGCGAGGCCGATTCGTGGAAGGCGCAGCCGCCCTACCACTGGGATCCGATCGCGGCCGGCAAGGGCCTCGGCTTCACGAGTCCGACCTTGACCAAGGATTCGTTGTTCGTCGGGCCTGCCAGCGCGAACCTCTGGCTCAAGTCGACCAAGGGCGACACCGACATCCAGATCGCGGTCAGCGAAGTGCGCCCTGACGGCAAGGAGACGCTCGTCCAGAACGGCTGGCTGCGAGCATCGTTCCGCAAGCTGTCGACGACCAAGTCGACGGCGCTCGATCCGTTCCCGACATTCCTCGCGGCCGACAAGGCGAACCTGCCCACAGGCCAGTTCACGCTGGTGCGGGTGCCGGTCTTCGCCTTCGGCCATGTCTTCCGCAAGGGATCGAAGATCCGGGTCGGGATCACCGCTGCAGGCGGCGACCGCCAGATCTGGGATTTCGACACCCTCGACAACGGGACGACCACGAACACCCTGTCCCTGAGCAAGACGAAGCCTTCGGCGATCGTCATGCCGCTCGTGCCGAAGTGGAAGGTCCTCTCGGCACCGGGAGCGACTGCCGTTACGAAGCTGCCTGCACTGCCTCCGGCTACCGCGCTGCGCGGCCAGCCGAGCCGTACCTACGCCCCCGCATCGAACGGCGGCTAGAGGAACCCTGGGGAGGGAGACCCGCCGCGACCCCGGTCGCGGCGGGGGCTCCCCGGATCCCCCGGCTCGGGCCGCGGAGTGATCCCTGCCCCTTATCTCCGAGCTTCTGCGAGACTCGAACCATGAGCGACCAACAGCCTGAACGCAGCATGAACATCCACGCCGACCCGGAGAAGATGGCCGGCGTCTACGCGAACTTCGCGAACGTAAGCCACTCCGACTACGAGTTCACCTTGACCTTCGCGAGGGTCGATCACGAGTCACCGGACGAGGCGATCCCGGGTGTTGTGGTCTCGAGGGTCAGCCTCTCACCGCGGTTCATGGCCGAACTGCTCGATGCGATGAACGAGAACTTCTCGCGTTGGCAGGCCCGCGAGCAGATCCGCGACCTGCCCGAGAGCGACGACGAGGTATAGCCGCGGGGTCGACAGCGCGGCGAGGACCGCCGCCGTGGCGGCAGCCGACCCGGTTCGCCCCAGGCGCGGAGCGACTGGCGGCTCAGAAGCTGACCTGTTCGGCCAGCGCCTCCGTCACCTCGGCGAACATCGTTCGCTTGATCGTCCCGAGGGTGCCACGGTCCTTCCCGGCCAAGGCTTGAGCCCGCTCGATCGCCTGTGACACGACCTGATCCTCCGAGGCAGTGGCGTCCACGATGCCGGCAGCCAGGGACTCCTCGGCCGTGTAGCGGCGACCGGTCATCATCACGTCGCGTGCCACGCTCGGTGTCAGTCGCGCCTGGACCAGGAGCGACATTCCCTTGGTGAACGGGATGTTGATGTCGACCTCCGGAAGGCAGAAGAACCCGCGGTCGTCGCGCATGACTCGCTGGTCGCAGGCGAGAGCGAGCATGCCGCCTCCGGCAAACGCATGGCCGTTGACGGCCGCGATCGTCGGGGTGGGAAAGGTCAGCAGCCGCGAGTAGAGGGCCTGGAGGCCGTTGACGACCAGCGATGGCCCGCCCTCTCCGGCGTTGGCCATCATCCAGTCGAGGTCGAGTCCGTTGGAGAAGAACTTGCCCTCTCCGGTCAGCACGACCGCGGCCGGCCCATCGCTCGCTTCGACCTGATCGAGCGCTTCGGTGAAGGCGGCGAGCATCGTCGGGTTGAAGCGGTTCTCTTCGGCGACCATTCGCAGGACGAAGACGTCGTCGTTCCGGGTTGTCTCGATCATCAGGGGCTCCTTGTGCGTTGCTGCAGTTGGGCTGGCGCCCGAAGCGTATGGCTCGCCGCCCCGGCTCGTCCCGAGGCCATCGCCGTCCGGCTCCAGCGTGGCCAATGCGGCCCGAGTCGTTCGGGCGGCCGTTAGGGTGATCGCAAGGGGAGAAGTTGCGATCACGGGAGGTTGCGGCATGGGAGAAGCGAAAGCGGGGGAGTCGGGACTGGGGATCGACCTCGGCGACATGAGCCTCTGGGTCGATGGGCCTCCCCACGAGCTCTTCTCAAGGATCCGCAGCGAGGATCCGGTCCACTGGAGTGAGATGTCCGGCTGGGAGGGCGAGTCTGGCTTCTGGTCGATCACTCTGGCCGAGGACGTCCACTCGGTAAGCCGTGACTGGGAGACGTTCTCCTCTGAGCGGGGCGGGATCCTCGCCGCCGACCACTCGGTGCCGATCGAGTTCCAGAACGCGATGTTCATCGGCATGGACCCGCCGCGCCATGACCGGATCAAGCACCTCTTCCAGCGCGGCTTCACTCCGAAGCGGATCTCCGAACACGAGGGCGAGATCCAAGCGATCACCGAGAGGGTGCTCGACGGACTGGAGGGCCGCGAGCGGTTCGACCTCGTGGCCGACGTCGCGCAGCCGGTCGTCGGCAGGGTGATCGGCAGCTTCCTCGGCACTCCAGAGGAGGACGACGAGGTCTGGGCCGACTTCGCCAATCGCGGTCTCGCGATGGGCGACGACGAATTGCAACCCGAGGGGCAGGGGACCGTGCTCGAACTGATCCAGCAGGGAATCGCACGCGTGCTCGCGATGGCGGCCGAGCGCCGCGAGAACCCGACCGACGACCTGACGAGCGTCCTGGTTCATGCCGAAGTGGACGGCGAGCGGCTCGATGACTACGAGATCGCCTCCGGCTTCGCCCTGCTCGTCGCCGCCGGCAACGACAGCACGAAGGCCACCTACTCCAGCGGGATGCTCTCGCTGCTGCGCAACCCGGACCAGATGCGAAAGCTCGTCGAGGACCCGGGGAAGATCGAGCCGGCGATCGAGGAGTTCCTGAGGATGCATCCGGCCTTCGCCCATTTCCGCCGGACGGCGACCCGCGACGTCGAGCTGCGCGGCAAGACCATCAGGGAGGGCGACAAGGTGATCCTCTGGTACGTCTCCTCCAATCGCGATGAGGCCGTGTACGAATGCCCGCACCAGCTCGACGTCGAGCGCAACCCGGACCATCAGGCATTCGGGGCGGGCGGTCGGCACTTCTGCCTCGGGACGGCTCTCGCCAGGCTCGAGCTGAAGATCCTCTTCACCGAGACGTTCAAGAGGTTCCCGAACCTCGAGCTGATCGAGGAGCCGCCAGCGGTCCGCTCGCTCTTCGCAAACCAGCCGAAGTCGGTGATGGTGCGAGTGAACTGAGCCTCCCGGCGGCGCTCGCGGATTCCCCGCTTCGAGGGGTCCGGCTCACTTGCGACACGGCGTCGGTATTGTGATGCCGGTCACACCGTTCGATCATTTGGAGGCAGTCAAGATGCGGCGCAGGGTTCGAGTCCGGTCGGTTCTGGTCGTTTCGCTGCTGGTTGCTGCGATTGCCCCGGCTGGCGCCTCCGCTGCGCTGACCTCAGCGCAGAAGACCTCGATCCGTAAGGCGGGAGCCGAGGCCTACACCTACGGCTACGCGCCGGTGTACATGAAGCGCAACATGGACCGGTTCCCGGCCAACATGGTGCTCCACGTCCAGTACTTGGCAACCGAACTGACCCGCACGGTCGTAAAGCCGAACGCCGACACCCTCTACTCGATCATGGTCGTGAACGTCGGTACCGACCCGCTGATCGTGCGCACTCCGCCGACCGGGAGCCGCTACTTCAGCCTTGAACTGCTCGACGCGCACTCCAACGTCTTCGACTACATCGGCACCCGGGCCACCGGCTCGGGCGGTGGCGACTACGCGATCGTCGGGCCCAAGTGGAACGCGACCACGACACCGCTCAACAGGCCGGTCGACAAGGTGATCCGCTCGACGACGCCGTCCGTCTGGGTGGTCGGGCGCACGCTCGTGGACAGCCAGGCCGACCTCCCGGCAGCACGTGCCGTCCAAGACGGTGTCAGCGCCCAGTTCAACAGCAAGGTCTCCAAGGCCGAGTTCCTGCCGACACTGAAGTTCACGACGCCGGGGGACTCGGCTCCCACGGCAATCGAGATGAAGCCCAACTCGGCGTTCTTCAAGGAGTTCGGCACGGTCATGGCCGCCCAGCCCCCGGCCGTGGCCGACGCCCCGACGATCACGAGGCTCGCGAGGTACGGGATCGGCCCGGGCCTCGACCCGAACAAGACCCAGACCAGCGCTGTGATGGCCGAGCTGGTCACCGGCGCGAAGACTGCGGCGAAGGCGATCACCGCCACGGTCGACAAGGAGGCAAAGGCCTCGATCAAGAAGCGCAACGGCTGGGTGCTGTTCGACAACGTCGGCAACTACGGGACCGACTACCTCACGCGGGCCGTGATCGCCGAGGTCGGTGTCGGCGCCAACCGCCCCGAGGAGTCGATCTACCCGGGTGCCTCTCACACCTCCAGCGGAAGCCTCATGAACTGCGGCTCGGGCCGGGTCTACAAGATCCACTTCAAGGCGGGGCAGACCCCGCCTGTCAACGGGTTCTGGTCGATCACGATGTACGCGGACGACCAGTTCTTCATCAGGAATCCGATCAACCGGTTCGCGATCGGCGATCGCACGGCGGGCCTCAAGTACAACCCGGACGGCTCGCTCGACATCTGGATCAGCAAGTCGCAGCCTTCCGCCGCCCGCAACGGCGCCAAGAACTGGCTGCCGGCTCCGGCGTCGACCTTCACTCTCGTGATGCGCGCCTACATCCCGAAGGCGAACGTGCTGAACGACACCTGGGTCTACCCGAAGATCAGTCGGGGCTGACGGGTGCGGTTCGCGGCCGCAGCCTCGAGGGCTTCATAATCGCGGCGAACAAGTAAAGCGAGGCGCCAAGTGCAGCATCTGCTCTTCGAAGGAACCGGGAAACTCGGCTGGCAGGAAACCGACGAACCGGTCCTGACCGATGACCGCGACGCCCTCGTCAGGCCGATCGCTGTGGCCCGCTGCGACCTGGACAGCGCGATCGCGATGGGTCTCTACCCGATGAAACCGCCGTTCACGATGGGGCACGAGATGGTCGGCGAGATCGTCGAGGTTGGTCAAGCGGCCGGCGACTGGAAGGCCGGTGACAGGGTGATTGTGCCCTTCCAGATCAGTTGCGGCGACTGCCACATGTGCCGAGCAGGCCTGACAAACGCTTGCGCATCAGTCCCGCTCGGGGCGGCGTTCGGCCTTGCCGTCCGCGACGGGCTCGACTTCGGAGGAGCGCTCGCCGACCTCGTCAGGGTCCCGTGGGCCGATCACATGCTGCTTCCTTTGCCCGACTCGATTGATCCAATCGTCGCCGCTGGCATTCCGGACAACGTCGCCGATGGCTACCGCACGGTGGCTGGGCCACTGGCAAACAACCCGGGAGCGCCGGTCCTCGTCGTCGGTGGTCTTGCCAAGTCAGTTGGGCTCTACGCTGTCGCCTCGGCCGTCGCCCTCGGGTCGGAGCGCGTCGTCTACGTGGACTTCGACGAAGGGCGAGCTGAGATGGCACGAGGCTTCGGCGCCGAAGCGATCGACCTGACCTTCGATGAACTTGTTGAGTTCAGCTGGGAGCAGCGGTTCCCGATCACGGTCGATGCCTGCGTTCTGCCGCCGGGTCGCGAACTCGCGATCAGGTCGGTCACTCCATGCGGGCACTGCACCAGCGTCTCCGGCGGCCCTTTGCCGACCGCGGAGTTCCCGCTGCCGGGCATGTACGCGAAGGGGATCACCTACGAAGTCAGCCGAGTCCATGCGAGGTCGACCGCCCCCGCGGTCATCGACCTTGTAGAGCAGGGCAAGCTCGATCCCGGCGCCCTGATCACCAAGACGGTCCCGTTCAGCGAGGCGGCCGAAGCCATGACCGACGAGGCAGTGAAGATCGTGTTCGGGCGGCGCGGGCAGGCGCCCGCATGATGGTCGGGGCTGGAGTGACCTCGCGATGATCGTCGTTATCCCGTTGGTCGAAGGATTCACCGCGCTCGATGCGGTTGGGCCTTACGAGGTTCTCTCCCGCCTTCCGGAATCGCGTGTCGTGTTCGCCGCCGTCTCGGCGGGGCCGGTTCAGGCGGAGACGAAGATGCTCTCGATCGTCGCCGAGGCTGCGCTCACGGAGATCCCCGAGCCGGACATCGTCTGCGTCCCCGGAGGGCTTGGGACTCGCCGCCACCTCGACGACCCCGAGCTGATGAGGTGGCTTGCGAAGGCGCACAGCTCCTCCACCTGGACGACCTCGGTCTGCACGGGCGCGCTCTTGCTCGGAGCCGCAGGCGCATTGGAGGGCAAGAGGGCGACGACCCACTGGTTGGAGCTGCCGCGGCTCGGCGAGTTCGGTGCCGAACCGGTCGATTGCCGCGTCGTGTTCGACGGCAAGGTCGTGACTGCGGCGGGAGTCTCGGCAGGCCTCGACATGGCACTCGAACTGGGCGCGAAGATCGCCGGCGACGACTGGGCGAAGACGGTGCAGCTGATGATCGAGTACGACCCCCAGCCGCCGTTCGACTCGGGTTCCTGGCAGAAGGCCGACGCGCAGACCGTCAAGGACCTGCGGGCCTTCGCGGACGTCGGCCTGCTCGACGGCGATCAGCCCGCGGGCTGAGGCCTCAGGGAGACAAGCCGCACCTGTCGGGGAGCGCGGTGCTCGGATTCAGCGTCGGGTGGGGCGGTCGGTCTTCGGGCCGGTCACCGTGAAGTTCGCGTACTGGGCGAGGCCGAGGGCGATCGGCGCGTGGAATACGCCCACCCCCGGGTCGCCGGGTTTGCAGCGGCCCGCTGAGCGCCCGGGGTTGCCGATCCAGACGAACGCGTCGGCCCACAGGTAGCCCGTGTTCGCCGTTGGCTTGGGGCCGAGGCCGCGCTTGGGCGGGTTGCAGCGGACCTCGTTCCCGTCCCGGACTCGGTTCTTCGGCCTCAGCGGCCCCTGCCCGTTCGCTGCGGTCGAGACGACGAAATGGCGCACCTGCGGGAGCAGGCGGGCGATCCGCTGTCCGTAGGCGAGCTCGCTCGTCGTCCAGTTGTAATGAGTCGAGTTGAGGAAGAAGCCCTGGCCACGCATGACCCCCGACTTGATCAGGCGGCGGGCCATTTCCCGATACGGGGCTGCGTCTGCCGAACCGGCGTCGAGGTAGACGACAGTGCGGGGCAGCTCGGTGAGCTTGCGCATCGCGTAGACGAGCTCGCGGTAGCGGGTGACCTGGCCGCGACTGTTGAGGCAGTGGGCCGTGATCAGCCCGTCGATCTCGAGGAAGATGACGGCGGGCCTTTTGCCGATGCCGGCTGCGAAGCCGTCATACCAGCGTTGGTAGCGCTCGACCTCGTCCGGGCTGTCGCCGAAGCCGCGGCAATGCGGGTGCTGGAGCCTGTAAGTGGCGAGCAGTGGAACCGTGCCCGGCTGGTCGTCGAGGATCCGGTCGAGGTAGGCGTCGATCGCCGCGCGGGGGTTCGCAGTCCAGCTGCCGAAGCGCTTGGTCTCCGGTTGGTCGGCGATCAGGCTCATCAGGTCGTAGCAGCGCTGCGTCGAGCATTGGAGCCTCGCCCGGTTTGCCAAGCCCCACTGCTCGTCGACGCTGAACTTGACTCCCGTCAGCGGGTTGCCGTTGCCGCCCGTGCCGGGGCCGAGAAGCTCGGCCGGCGGGTTCCAGCCCGCCGCCTGCGCCGGGCCGGCGAACGCCAAGGCCGCCAACGAGGCGATCGAAGCGATGAGGGCGATCCGACGCATGGACGTCATCCGAGCGTAACAGCGCCGTCTTCCCGGCCTGCCGACAGGATCAGGCCGCCGACCGTTGGGGCCGCGCCTGCGGTCAGGCGTCGGGGTCGGTCGACCAGAGTCCGTCGATGAAGCGCTGGTCCTCGTCATACAGCCAGCACTCGCGCAGCTTGCTGTCCTCGACCCGGTAGAGGAGGACCCTGCGCACGCGCCGAGGCGGGTCCCCGAGGTCCTCGATCGCGAGCAGAGCGCCGAGGTTCTCCCCGACGAGCACGTCCTCGACCTCGATCAGCTTTCGCGATGCCCGATAGGACGCCTGCCCGAGGACCGCGAAGACGGCCTCCTTGCCGGTGTGGGTGCCGGCCAGCGGGCTCTCGCCCATGTAGTGGAGGACGATGTCGTCGTGGTAGGCGCCAAGGACCCGCTCGAGGTCGGCTGCCAGCCAAGCCTCGGCATAGGAGCGGAGCGTCTCGCCTGTTTCTTCGGGGCCGGCCATGGTCAGGAAGCTAACGCCTGTTCCCGGCCGCTCGCGTCAGGAGGGCGACGAGCGGGATCGCGAACAGGAGTGCAAACGAGAGGTTGAGGATCGCGTTTTGCCAGAAGCCGGAGGCGAGCGAGAAGATCGTGTCGGGGACGAACCAGCAGCCGAGCGAGACTGCGTAGATCAGCGCACCCTCGCGGACGTTGCGCTGCATCGGCCCGCGGAGGACCAGCAGGAGAGCGACTCCCCAGCCGACCATTACCGCGCCCATGACGGCGTGGGCGAGCTCGATGTAGTCGGCGGCTGCCGAGCCGAAACCCCCGATCCGATCGGCCGACGAGTAGACCATCAGGCTGAACCCCTGCCGCGAAAGGGCAGGCGCAACAACGAGGAACAACCCAAAGGCGACCATGAAGATGGTGGCAATGCGAAGCCACGCGAGCCAGAAGGCCTTGGTCCCGTTGCTGGACATGGCGGTCACGATGTTAGGTACGGGGTCGGCGGTCTTGACCGGCCGGGCCCGTGCCCGGCGGGGTGCCCGGCCACGCGCTCGCCGATCCGGTAGAGGTCCTCGACGGGGGCGGCTTCCGGAAGCGCTATGACTCGTGTCATAGCGCGGTCCAGGGTCTCCTACAATCCTCACTTCCGATGTCGCGCGCCAACGACTCCCGCCAGCGAATGCTGATCAGCGCCGCCACGCTGATGGCCCAGCGCGGGGTTGGTGCGACGGGGCTGAGGGAGGTCGCCGAGCACGCGGGCGTCTCGCGCGGCTCGATCTCCCATCACTTCCCCGGGGGCAAGGCCGAGATGGTCGGCGACGCCGTGCGGCTCGCGGGCTCGGCCGCTGCAGCGACGATCTCCGATTCGAAGGACGTCGCGTCGGCTATCGATTCGATCTGCGACATCTACCGCGCCGCGCTCGAGCACAGCGACTTCCGGGCCGCGTGCCCGGTCGGCGCACTCGCAGCGGAGGCGCAGGACGATCCGGACTTGACCGCCGCAGCAGCCGGGGTCTTCGAGGAGTGGCGCGGGCGGCTCGTCGAGCTGATCCAGGCGGAGGGAACAGCCGATCCGGTCGCCGCCGCCGACCTCGCGATCGCGAGCGTCGAAGGCGCGCTGCTGCTCTGTCGGGTACAACGCTCCGTCGAGCCCCTCGAGCACGTGCGCGACGGCCTGCACCGGGCGCTGGCCTGAATGCGGCGGGTTGGTGGTGCGAGGGAGGTTGATCAGCCCTCCGTGGCTGCCTGCTCTCGTTGAGCCTTGGCCGCTTCGCGCAGCTGCTCGAACTGGATCACCTGGCCGGCGGCACCCCAGTTGCCGTCGGGCACCTCGGCGATCAGGACCCAGACCCTGAGCGGGTTCGGGTCGCCTCCGTCGGCCTTGAGCAGCAGGTCGGTGACGTCCTTGACGAGCCCCGCCTTGCGCCGGTCGCTCATCGCCCCGGCGGGGACGGTCGCGTTGACTCGGTAGATCGGGACCTCGGTCGGCACGCCGGCGCGGTTGACCATGCCTTCCGGCAGCTCATGGAAGTAGATCCAGCACTGCTCGCGGAAGAAGTCCGTGTCAGGCGCTCCCTCCCAGTGCATGAAGGTCTTGGTCAGGCTCGCGGCGAGCTCGGTGCGGGTCGCCGGATCGAGCGATCCGGCCGGATAGGTCACATCAAGACATGGCATGTCAGTTGTCCTCCGTTGGTTCTTGGATTTGATCGAAGCGGGCCGCCCACGGCTCGAGCGGCACGCGGGCGACGTTGATGACGTAGCTGATCGCGTGGTACCAGCCGGCGGTCATGCAGAGCTCGATGATCTGTTCGTCGTCGAAGTGCTCCTTCAGGCGCTCGAACAGGTCGTTGTCGATGTTGCTGTGGCGGTGGAGCGAGTCGGCGAGCTCGAATACGGCGGCTTCCTCGGGGTTCCAGACCGGGTCTTGCGCAGTTCCGCCGACGGTTGATGCGAGCTGCTCGTCGGTGAAGCCAAGCGGCTTCCCGAAGCCCATCACGTGCACGCCCCATTCGTACTCAGCACCTGTGAGCGCGCAGGTGCGGTGGATCATCACCTCCCGCAGCAGTGGAGGCACAAGGCCCTTCCCCAGAATCCCGGCTCCGAGCGGCCTCGCTCGGGATGCGAGGTCGCCATGGCGGCCGAGGGTTCTGAACAGCGCCAACGGATCGATCCCGCTGTTGGGCGGCATCCACTTGGCGAGCATCGCTTCGACCTCGGGGTCGTAGGGCGGCTCGAGAGCTGCGATTCGGGCCTGCTGGTCGGGCATCGGGGCGTCCTTCGGTGGCGGTGAGCACTTACTATGACCACTGTCATACCAAACTCACCGGTCCGTTGCTCTCCCAATCGCCCGGTCAGGGAACCACCGCACCCTCTCGATCACCCCGTCGCCCCGGCTAGATTCCGTATCCATGAGCACCACACGCGTCCCAGGCGGAGTCGTCCATCGCCTTCCGGCCGACATGCGGAAGGCGCTGGTAGCGAATTCGGTCGCGCTCGACGCGTGGCTCGACATCACGCCGCTTGCCCGCAACGAGTTCATCTGCTGGGTCGAGGACGCCAAGAAAGAAGAGACCCGCGCCCGCCGCATCCGCCGCACCCAGGAGGAGTTGGAGGAGGGGATGCGCCGCCCCTGCTGCTGGCCCGGCTGCAGCCACCGGGAGCGCACCGGGAGCTGATCGCCGGTTGCGCGTCGGCCGACCGCCGCGCCGACCACCTGGCGCTCGGTGGCCCCGCCAAGAGGCACTGATCGCCGGCGTGCGGCCCGGTCGACTCCGGCCGGGTCAGGCTGCGAGGTAGCCGTGCGTGGTCCGAGCGGGAGGGACTGGCTGGCCCTGTTCGCGCAGGACCTTGAGGTGCGCGGCCATCGCCTCCTGCATGCGGCGCTCGACCTCGTTTCGCGTCCTGCCGACTGCGATCACGCCGTCCACGTCGGGACTGAAGGCTCCCCAGCCGCCGTCTTCGCCTTGTTCGTAGATGATCAAGTAGTCGTTCATCTCAGATCCTCTATCCCGGTGCCACGTCGGATCGGTGCCAATGTGCCCGGCTGGACTGTATCCGAGTCCTTGTGAGGTCTTGACAGCCGGCGGGGCGCCCGTATCTTGGCTTCATGAGCGAACGCAGAGAAGAGCATCACTTCAACAGTGGTGACGGGAGTTGCGCGGCTTGGCTGCTGCGCCCGCACCCGGTCAACTCCCAGCCCTGTCCGGTGGTGGTGATGGCGCACGGCTTCACTGCCACCCGGGAGGACGGGCTGGTGGCGTACGCGGAGCGCTTCGCCGAGCTCGGCATCGCATCGCTTGCCTTCGATTATCGGGGCTTCGGTGACAGCCAGGGCGGTGAGCGCCAAGTCCTGAACATCAAGCGCGAACTCGAGGATCTGGACGCGGCGATCGCCTTCGCGCGGACCTTGGAAGGGATCGACCCGGGGCGGGTTGCACTGTGGGGTTCGTCTTTCGGGGGCGGCATGGTGATGGACACTGCCGCGCGGCGCGACGACATCGCCTGCGTGATCGCACAGGTTCCCTTCGCCGACGGTCTCGCGACCGTAGGGGCGATCCCGATCGGCACTTCGCTGCGACTCACCGCCAAGGGGCTCGCCGACCTGCGCGCCCACAGGTCCAGTCGGCCAAGAGTGATGATCCCCGCCACCGGGAACCCCGGCGAGGTCGCGGCGATGACTTCACCCGACGCCGTCCCCGGATTCGAGTCGATCGTCCCGGTCGGCTCGAGGCACGTGAACTCGGTCGCCGCCTCCGTCGTGCTCGACACGCTGATGTGGCGACCGGGAGTGAAGGCCGGGAGCATTGCCTGCCCGCTGCTCGTCCAGGTCGGCACCGAAGACGCCGTCACCCCGCCGAAGCCGGCCGCCAGGGCGGCGGCCCGCGCTCCGAAGGGCGAGCTGCGGCGCTACGCCTGCGGTCACTTCGATGTGTACAGCGGACAGTGGTTCGAGCAAGTCGCAGCCGACCAGATCGCGTTCCTCGAGCGGAGCCTGATCAGGGGCGAGGCTGGGGCCGGCGAAGGCCGGGAGGCGAAAGTCCCCGAGGCCGCGAAGGCCTCGGGTTCCTGAATTCCTGGGTCGGGTCCGGTCGCCGGACCGAGGCCTTGGCGGAGCGTCGGCTCAGCCGACCTGGAAGCTGCCGTAACGCTCGTAGGTCTTGTTGCCGAGCTCGTCCCTGACCGAGATGTACACGTAGTAGGTGCCGCTGACGGAGTTGGCCGGCAGTGTGATCGTCTGCGACCAGGTTCCGTCGAGGGCGGTCCCGGAAGTGAGTACCGGGCTGCTGACGCCCTCGCCGTAGATGACTCCGAACTGCGGTGCGGGACGGTAGACCCACGGGTACGGGGTGTCCTTGACTCCGCTCGGGTCGGCTGCCCGCCAGGTCAGGGTGATCGTCTCGCCGGGCTCGGCGCTCGTCGGGATGACCACGTCGCTGATCAGCGGGGCCCCGTTGTCCGCCGATCCACCGACGACCGTGAAGTCGGCGCTGGGGCCGTCGGCGGAGTTGGCGAAGCTGTCCTGGGCACTGAGGAAGAAGGAGTAGGTGTCGTTGACGGCCTTGGCGGGCACCGTGCAGGTGACCGACCAGACGCCGTCAGCGATGCTGCCGGAGGCGAGGCTGGCCATCAAGGGGAAGGAGCCGGCGTCGCCGCACCAAGTGGTGATCCAGCCGGGTGCGCCGCCGATCTTCACGTTCGGCGAATTCGGGTCGATGCTGCTCGGGTCCTTCAGCGAGAAGGTCGCCGTGAAGGTCTCGCCAGCCGTGACGGTCGAGGGGACGTCGACCCAAGCGGCGGTCGGGCCTGTCCTGTCGATCGTGCAGGAGCCCGCCACCCGGTCGGTCGAGTCTGCTGCGCAGGTGTTGGCTCCGGTTCCAGGTGAGATCTGGTCAATGCCGGTTCCGCCTTGGAGCGCATCGTCCCCGGACCCGCCGGACAGCTGGTCTCGGCCTGTGTCGCCGTCGAGCACGTCGTTGCCGGTCACGCCACCGATCGAGTCGTTGCCGGTGCCGCCGTCAACCGTGTCGTTGCCGACGCCACCGTTGACGGAGTCGTTACCGGCCTCGCCCGAGATGACGTCATTGCCACCATCGCCCGAGATCCGATCGTTGCCGGTCCCGCCCTTGATCACGTCGTTGCCGCCGCCGCCGTAGATGACGTCATTCCCACCCAGGCCGCAGATCACGTCATTGCCGGGGGTTCCCCGAAGCACGTTGGAGTTCGAGTTGCCGGTGATCGTGCAGGGCTCGCTTGCGGCCGTTGCCTGCGGAGCAGCGGTGAGCGCGAGGCCCAGGACGGATGCTGTCAGTGCGGCGCCTGCGAGAACGCGCTGGACAGCCGCGCTTGACGCAGCGTTACCTGAGCGAAGCCCGGCCGTGTCTGGAGTGAAACCTGACATTGAGTTCGTCAAACGTATCAGCGTTTTGGTGGCTGGTTTGGTGGTGTTTGGCATTCGGGTGTCTCGTTCCGATCGTGTTCGCTTGCGGGACGGGTGTTCTCGAACAGCTATACGGCCCGGTCGATTCGATCGGTTGAGAAGTTCTCCGACAGTTGCAGCGAGCGGCGGAAGCCGTGACCTTTCTCGGGGTGGTGGAGCGCGCCGTCTCCGTCACCGGGGCGTGAGCGACGAGGCGGCTGTCAGCCGGTCCGGGTGCCCGGAGCCAGCGCGTCGCCGACTGCCTGCGAGGGCTTGCCGTCGGCGCAGATCTGGAAGACCTTCCAGGGCCCGACTTCACCCAGTTCGCGGCTGCCGATCGGCGGCAGCGGCCTCGGCCCGTCGCTGCGAGGCGACGCCGTCTGGAAAGCGGTTCCCGGAGTCGGTGCGCGCTGTGCCCCGGTCGAGTCGACCGGTCGGCCTTCGACGTCGAGGGTGTGGACGTTGAGGACCCAAGCGAGGCGGGGCACCTGATACCGCTCGGTAGTGACCGTCCCGCATTCGATCACCCGGTTCCTCCCGCCGGCCAAGTCGACCGCGACCCAGAGCTGGTTGCGCCGCTCGGCGTCGCGCTTGAGCGCGGTGTCGAGGCGCTTGTAGGGCTTGAGCCTCGCTTCCGTGAGATTGGTGGCGGCCACGACTCCCGCGAGCAGCACGAAGGCTGCGGTCGCAACCGGGACGAGCTTCGGGTTGAGTGCCGCGGCTGCCTTGCGAACCAGCACGAGGACGCTGCCGACTCCGCATTCGGCCAGAACGCCAAGCAGCTGGGCGCAGTGCAGCGGGTAGCGAGGGTTTCCGGCGAAGCCCGCCTGGGTCATCCCGGCGACCAGCACGATCCACAGAGTCGCGAGCAGGAGCAAGACCAGCGGAGCCCATCGTCTGCGCCAGGCCGCCCAGGCGACGAACGGCAGCGGCAGCAGG
>JBAXRO010000028.1:0-24226 GCA_037131165.1 Actinomycetes bacterium
GAACGCGAGGTGATCGCGATCGACCTGCCCGGTTTCGGCGACTCCTCGCAGTTCGAGTCCACCCCGACGCCGTCGGCCCTCGCCGACTCGGTCGAAGGCCTGATCTGTGAGCTGGGGCTCGGCAAGCCGGCGGTCGGCGGTAACTCGCTCGGTGGCCTGATCTCGCTCGAGCTGGCGAGGCGCGGGGCGGTTTCATCGGCGACAGCGCTCTCCCCCGCCGGGTTCTGGTCGAAGGGCGAGGCCCGCTTCGCTGCCGCTTCGCTGCGGGGGGCGCGGGCCGGCGCGACTGCGCTCGAGCCACTGCTCCCGAAGTTGGCCGCCAACCCGATCGCGAGAAGCGTGCTCGCCGGCCAGCTCGTAGCCAACCCAGCAGCGGTTCCGCCCGACGCCCTCGAACTGGCGATCAGCGGGCTGATCCACTCACCTGGCTTCGAGCGAACCCGGGAGGCGCTGTTCGCCGAGACCTGGAGCCACCGGACGGCCCTCGCTGCGCCGGCGACGGTGGCATGGGCCGAGCGCGACCGGCTGCTGCTGCCCCGCCAGGCACGCCGAGCCGAAGCCTGGATACCGGGGATCCGGTCGATCTCGCTGCGCCGCTGCGGCCACGTACCGTGCTGGGACGACCCCGCTCTGGTTGCACGGACCCTGATCGAGGGTTCCTCAACCTGAGGGCGAGGCCGATGAAGCCCCTGCTCTGCATCGACGTCGACGGGGTCCTCTCGCTGTTCAGCGAGCCGGGGACCCCGGCACCGCTGAGGGAAGACACCCACATCCTCAATGTCGAGGGAATCATCCACCTGATCGCGATGGATAACTGCCGCCGACTGGCTTCGCTCGGCGAAAGCTTCGAGCTGGTCTGGGCAACCGGTTGGGAGGACAAGGCCAACGACGACCTGCTGAGGCTCGTCGGACTGCCGCAACCGCTCGAGGTCATCCGCTTCGAGGGCCGCAGGTACGACCACCAGGCCCACTGGAAACTCGGTGCGTTGGACGCCCACGCCGGGGACCGCCCGCTCGCGTGGATCGACGATGCCCTCGACGGGCCTTGCCGCGAGTGGGCTGCGGAGCGGAGCTCCCCGACCCTGCTGGTCGAGACCGAGCCCCACATCGGGCTCACCGATCTCGACGTCGAGCGTCTGAACTCCTGGGTGGCCGAACTCCCCGACTCCTGAGCCGAGCTGCCGAGGCCAGCGCGGGGCGTCGGGGCGGCGTTACGCTTCCCGAGTGTCGGCGACCACCACGGAGACCGCCCCCGCGGGAGGTGGACTGTCGAACGCCAAGCGCTTCGCCGGGATCGACGGCCTTCGCGCCCTCGCCGCGCTGCTCGTCTTCACCTTCCATGTCTGGTGGCTGCTGACGCCCGAGGGGATCCTCGGGATCGTCGAGGGAGGAACCCCGCTCGAACGGATGGCGAACGGTGGGCTTTTGAGGTTCGGCGTGCTCGGCGTTGCCCTCTTCTACGTGCTCTCGGGCTTCCTGATCTACAGGCCGTTCGTCGCCGCCCGCTTCGCCGGCAAGCCGGCGCCGGCACTCCTTCCCTACCTCGTCCGCAGGGCGGCCCGGATCATCCCGGCCTACTGGGCGGCACTCGTGATCATCGGCCTGCTCGAGCCGCGGCTCGGCGTCTTCACCCTGCACGGGATCAAGGCCTACTTCCTCTTCGGGCAGATCTACTCACTCGCCGACCTGACCCAGGGCTTCCCGCTCCCGCCGATGTGGACGATCTGCGTCGAGGTGACCTTCTACATCTTCCTCCCCGTCTGGGCGTGGCTGGCGGCAGCGGTCTGCCGACGGGTCAGCCGGCCAGTGGGCGCCGAGTTCGCCCTGCTCGGAGTCCTCTTCCTGACCGGGGTCGCTTGGAAGCTCGTGGCCGTGGCCACGGCATCGGAGCGCAGCGACTTCCAACCGGTGCTGGTCGTCCTTCCTGCGAGCCTCGACCTCTTCGCCTCCGGGATGGCAATGGCTTCACTCGTGACCATCTCAAGGCAACGGGGATGGACGCTCCCTGCGCGCCTCGCCGGCCGCGCCTGGCCATGGTGGCTCGTCGCGGCCGGATGCGCGGTCGCGATCGCGGCCAGCGCGAAGCCGTTCCCTGTGATGGACCTCGGCTGGCAGGGGACGATCCTCTTCCAGACCCTGATGAAGGTGCCATTCGCTGTGGCCCTGGCATTCCCGATCCTGCTCGCCCCGCAGGCCGGCGGGGGCATCCGACGGCTGCTCGGGAGTCGTGCGATCGCCTGGGTCGGACTGGTCTCCTACGGTCTCTACCTTTGGCACTCGTGGGTGATCTCCGAGCTGGCCAAGCGCGAGTTCTTCAGGGCACCCGACCTCGCACTCTGGCCGCTCGACTGGGCACTCGCACTCGCCCTCTCACTGCTGGTGGCTGCCGCCTCCTGGTACCTGCTGGAGCGCCACGCTCTTGCCGCGGGGCACCGGTTCGGCAAGCGGCTCGAGGGCCGCTCGAGCGGCCGTCAGCGCGACTGACCGCTCGGCCGGATAAGGACTTCGTTGACATTGACCCGCTGCGGGGCCGTCACCGCGTGGAGGATCGCTGCCGCGATGTCCTCGGACTGCAGCACCTCGCCGATGTCCTCCTTCATCTTTTCGATCGACTGAAGCACCAGCGGATTGGTGTTGTGGGTCGGCAGCTCGGTCTCGACGAGACCGGGCTCGACGCAAGTGACGCGGATCTTCGAGTGGGCAGCCTCCTGGCGCAGCGCCTCGCTGAAGCCGGTCACCGCCCACTTCGTTGCGTTGTAGACGCCGACGAAGGCTGAAGCGGTGCGGCCCGCGACCGACGAGACGTTCACGACGTGGCCATGTCCGCCATCGCGCAGGTGCGGCATCGCAGCCTGCGTGCAGTAGAGGAGGCCCAGCAGGTTGACGTCGACCATCCTGCGCCACTCGTCGGTGTCGGCTCCCTCGAGTGGCCCGAGCAGCATCACGCCGGCGTTGTTGACGAGGATGTCGAGTCGGCCGAGCTGCTGCGCCGCCCCTTTGACAAAAGCATGGGCCGACTGCTCGTCGGCGACGTCGCATTCGATCGCGACAGCCTTGCCGCCGGCGGAGTTGATCCGCTCGGCGAGCGCCTCGAGCCTGTCCACCCGCCTCGCCCCGAGCGCAACCGCCGCCCCGGCCTCGGACAGGGCGAGCGCTGTTGCCTCGCCGATCCCCGACGAGGCGCCGGTTACGGCTGCCGCCCGACCGGCGAGCGGCAGGCCGCTCACTCAGGCAGCTCCGAGGCCAGCTCGTCGGCGCGACCGTCACTGCCCGCGCCCATCCGATTGAGGTCGTCGACATCGCGCATGGCGGCAGCCTGCGCGGGGAGCGAATCCCCGCCGAGCGATTCGCCCGGCTCGATCCCGAGGTCAATCAGCTCCTCGGCAGTGAGGCCGGCGGCGCCGTAACCGGCGGGCAGCGGCTCGGTCGGCTCGATCTCGATCCGCCTGTAGTGGCTGAGTCCGGTCGCGGCCGGGATCAGCTTGCCGATGATCACATTCTCCTTGAGGCCGTTCAGACGGTCGCGCTTGCCCTCGAGGGCTGCGTCCGTGAGGACCTTGGTCGTCTCCTGGAAGGAGGCGGCCGAGAGGAAGGAATCGGTGTTGAGCGATGCCTTCGTGATGCCGAGGATCACTTCCTCGTACTGAGGCTGCTCGCCCTTCTCCTTCTTGATCCGGTCGCCCTCGCCGGCGAACTCCGTGCGATCGACGTACTGACCCGGCAGATAGCCGCTGTCGCCTCGCTGGTTGACCAAGACCTTCTTGAGCATCTGACGGACGATCAGCTCGATGTGCTTGTCGTCGATGTCCACTCCCTGGGCCTTGTAGACACGCTGCACCTCGGCTACGAGGTACTGGGCGGTGGCGGTACGACCGCGCATCGCGAGCAACTCCTTGGGATCGAGCGAGCCCTCGTTCAGCGGGGTCCCGGCCGTGACCTTCTGGCCGTCCTCGACGAGCAGGCGCGTCCGCTCGGTGAAGGTGTAGTCGTAGGTCTCATCGGGCGAGACGACGACCGTCACGGTCATGGCCTTCTCGCCACGCTCGATCTTGATCTTGCCGTCGGCCTCGGCGATGCTTGCGACGCCCTTCGGACGACGAGCCTCGAACAGCTCCACCACTCGCGGCAGTCCGTGGGTGATGTCGGCACCTGCGACGCCACCTGTGTGGAAGGTACGCATCGTCAGCTGGGTGCCGGGCTCGCCGATCGACTGGGCGGCGATGATCCCGACCGCGTCGCCGATCTCGGTGACGTAGCCCGAAGCCGGCGCAAGGCCGTAACAGACACGGCACACGCCGACGTCGGCGCGGCAGTTGAGTACCGAACGCACGGGAACCGTCGCCGTCGGCTCGTTCTCGAACGCCTCGGCGATCTCCTTGGCCTCTTCGCGACCGATCAGACCGACGATGTCGCCGTTCTTCTTGATCGTTCCCTTGGGCAGGAGGTCCCGACCACGCTTGGTCTCGAGCTTCTCGGCCGCGAAGCGACCGATGATCTGGCGGTTGAGCTCTCCGCGATCGTCGAACACCGGCAGCAGGACGGGAGCGTCCTTGGTGCCGCAGTCGGCCTCGCGGACGATCACGTCCTGCGAGACGTCGACGAGGCGGCGGGTCAGGTAGCCCGAGTCGGCGGTACGAAGAGCCGTGTCGGCAAGTCCCTTGCGGGCGCCGTGCGTCGAGATGAAGTACTCGAGAACGCTCAGCCCCTCCATGAAGTTGGACTTGATCGGACGCTCGATGATCTCGCCCTTCGGGTTGGCCATCAGCCCTCGCATTCCGGCCAGCTGACGGATCTGGCTGAACGAACCACGGGCACCCGAGTTGGCCATCATGAAGATCGGGTTGAGCACGTCGAGGTTGTCGCGCATCGCGATGCCGACCTCGTCGGTGGCGTCGGTCCACTTGCCGGTGACGGCCTTGTGGCGCTCCTGGCCGGTGATCAGGCCCATGTCGTACTGGTCCTGAATCTCGGCGACCTCGGAGTCGAACCTGGCGAGGATCTCCTGCTTCTCCGGCGGGATGACGACGTCGTTCTTGGAGATCGTGATCCCGGCGCGGGTCGCGAACTGGAACCCGAGGTCCTTGAACGCATCGAGCACCTGGCTGATCGTCGAGGCGCCGTACTTCTGCACCAGCTCGTCGACGAAGGCCGCGGTGTCGCGCTTCTTCATCGAGCGGTTCTCGAACTCGTAGTCGCTCGGGTCGAATCCGCTGCCGAGCGCCTCCTCGAGGGCGCGCTCGATGCGGTCGTTGTAGATGATCCGGCCGACGGTGGTCAGCTTGTGGCCGCCGCTGCCGTACGGCGGGCGGAACTCGGCGACGTCGTGCAGCTTGACCACTCCGTGCTCGTAGGCCCATTCGGCCTCCTGCGCGGTGCGGTACACGTGGGGGCGACGCTGGTCACTCGGCCACTTGCCGGCGAACAGCTGCTCCTCGAGAGCGGTCAGCTCATCCTCCTCCGGACCATAGGTCAGGTAGTAGGCGCCGAGGACCATGTCCTGGCTCGGAGTCGCGAGCGGGCCGCCGTGGGCCGGCGACAGGATGTTGTTGCTCGAGAGCATCAGGATCCGAGCCTCGGCCTGCGCCTCGGCGGAGAGCGGCAGGTGGACTGCCATCTGGTCACCGTCGAAGTCGGCGTTGAAGGCCGAGCAGACGAGCGGGTGGACCTGGATCGCCTTGCCCTCGACGAGCACGGGCTCGAAGGCCTGGATGCCGAGGCGGTGCAGCGTGGGTGCGCGGTTGAGCAGCACCGGGTGCTCGCTGATGACCTCTTCGAGGACGTCCCAGACCTCGGGGATCATCGAGTCGACCATCTTCTTGGCGGCCTTGATGTTCTGCGCCGAGCGACGCTCGACGAGCTGGGCCATGATGAACGGGCGGAACAGCTCGAGCGCCATCAGCTTCGGCAGGCCGCACTGGCTCAGCTTCAGCGACGGGCCGGCGACGATCACCGAACGGCCCGAGTAGTCGACGCGCTTGCCGAGCAGGTTCTGGCGGAAGCGCCCCTGCTTGCCCTTGAGCATGTCGGAGAGCGACTTGAGCGCGCGGTTGCCCGGTCCGGTGACCGGACGGCCACGACGGCCGTTGTCGAACAGGGCGTCAACTGCCTCCTGGAGCATCCGCTTCTCGTTGTTGACGATGATCTCGGGGGCACCGAGGTCGAGCAGGCGCTTGAGGCGGTTGTTGCGGTTGATCACACGGCGGTACAGGTCGTTGAGGTCGCTGGTTGCGAAACGGCCACCGTCGAGCTGGACCATGGGGCGCAGCTCCGGCGGGATGACCGGAACGGCCTCGAGGATCATCATCTCCGGCTTGTTGCCCGAGTTGAGGAAGGCCGACACGACGCGCAGGCGCTTGACAGCGCGCTGCTGCTTCTGGCCCTTGCCGGTCTTGACGAGCTCGTCGAGCTCGATCCGCTCGGCCTCGAGGTCAACCTGCTGGAGCAGGTCGCGCACGGCCTCTGCACCCATGCCACCACGGAAGTACTCACCGAAGCCGTAGGGCGAGCCGAAGCGCTCGCGCAGCTCGCGGAAGACGCCTTCGTCCTGGACAACCATCTTCGTGTCGAGCTTCTTGAACAGGTCCCATGCCTCGACGAGGCGATCCTTGCCGTCCTCGTAGTAGCCGTCGTTGTCGTCGATCTCTGCCTGGATCTGCTTGCGCAGCTCCTTGATCTCGCGCTGGCGCTCATCGTCGGAGGCCTTCGCGAGGTCGACCTCGAGGGTGTCGGCCCAGAGGTAGTCGTCCTCGGTGAAGGACTTCGGCGTCTTGCCGCCCTCGAGGTACTCCTCGCGGCGAGCGAGCGACTCGTTCAGCTCGAGGATCCGCTCCTCCTTCTCGGACGAGTAAGCGTCGAGCAGCTTGTTGACCTCGGCCTCGAGGGTCGCGATGTCCTTGTCACGGGCGTCGGTGTCGACCCACGTGATGATCGAAGCTGCGAAGTAGAGGACCTTCTCGAGCTCCTTGGGAGCCATGTCGAGCAGGTAGCCGATGCGCGACGGGACGCCCTTGAAGAACCAGATGTGGCTGACGGGGGCGGCGAGGTCGATGTGACCCATCCGCTCGCGACGGACCTTCGACCTGGTCACTTCGACGCCGCAGCGCTCGCAGACGATGCCCTTGTAGCGAACGCGCTTGTACTTGCCGCAGTAGCACTCCCAGTCCTTCTGCGGACCGAAAATGCGCTCGCAGAAGAGGCCGTCCTTCTCGGGCTTGAGCGTGCGGTAGTTGATCGTTTCCGGCTTGGTTACTTCGCCGTGGCTCCAGGAGCGGATCTGCTTGGAGGAGGCGAGGCCGATCTCGATTGCGTCGAAGTTGTTGATGTCGGTCATGTGAGGTGGATTCCCTTGCTTTCGATGGTCTCTTCGGGTCTGCAGGCGACGATCAGTCGCCCGCCTCCTCGGTTGCGGCTTCCGACAGTTGCTGGTCGGCTGCCTCCGGGTCCGCCTGGTCGCCTTCGTCGGCCGGTCCTGCCGCGACGCGAACGCCGGAGAGGTCGATGCCGAGCTCCTCGGCTGCCTTCAGCAGGTCGTCGTCGTCCTCGCCCATTTCGGCTCGGTCGCCGCCCTCGTTGACCACCTCGACGTTGAGGCCGAGGGACTGCATCTCCTTGAGCAACACCTTGAACGACTCGGGGATGCTTGGCTCGGCGATGTTCTCGCCCTTGACGATCGCCTCGTAGGCCTTGACCCGGCCGATCGTGTCGTCGGACTTGATCGTGAGCATCTCCTGCAGCGTGTAGGCCGCACCGTATGCCTCGAGTCCCCAGACCTCCATCTCTCCGAAGCGCTGGCCACCGAACTGCGCCTTGCCTCCGAGCGGCTGCTGGGTGACGAGCGAGTACGGCCCCGTCGAACGGGCGTGGATCTTGTCGTCGACGAGGTGCAGCAGCTTCAGGATGTACTTGTAGCCGACGGTCACGCTCTGCTCGAACGGCTCGCCGGTGCGTCCGTTGAAGAGGCGCATCTTGCCCGAGGCCTTCTCGCCGTCGCGTGCCTTCGGGTCGATGTCCATGCTGATCCGACCCTCGTGCTGCTGCTGCCACTCGAACAGGGCGGCATCGACGTCGGCGACCGTTGCTCCGTCGAAGACCGGAGTGGCCACGTAGACGCGCCCGTTGCCGCCGTTGTTGGCGTGGGCGAGAGCCTCCTTGTCGGCCGGGTCGTCGCTGTCGTACCAGCCGTTCGCCGCGACCCAACCGAGGTGGGTCTCGAGGATCTGGCCGATGTTCATTCGGCTCGGCACGCCCAGCGGGTTGAGAATCACGTCGACCGGCGTTCCGTCCTCGAGGAACGGCATGTCCTGCTCGTCGACGATCTTCGAGATGACTCCCTTGTTGCCGTGACGCCCGGCGAGCTTGTCGCCCTCGGCGATCTTGCGCTTCTTGGCGACGAGAACGCGGACGGATTCGTTGACTCCGGTCTGGAGGTCGTCGCCGTTCTCCTTCGAGAGGATCTGGACGTCGATCACGACGCCGCCCTCACCGTGCGGGACCTTCAGCGAGGTGTCGCGGACTTCGCGTGCCTTCTCCTTGAAGATCGCGCGGATCAGCTTCTCCTCGGCTGTCAGCTCGGTCTCGCCCTTCGGCGTGACCTTGCCGACGAGCAGGTCGCCGGACTTGACCTCGGCGCCGATGCGAACGATGCCGCGGTCGTCGAGGTTGCGCAGCGACTCCTCCGAGCGGTTCGGGATGTCACGAGTGATCTCCTCATCGCCGAGCTTCGTCGAGCGGGCGTCGGTCTCGTAGGACTCGATGTGGATCGAGGTCAGCTCGTCGTCCTTGACAAGACGGCGGCTGAGGATGATCGCGTCCTCGAAGTTGTAGCCCTCCCATGACATGAAGGCGACAAGCAGGTTCTTGCCGAGCGCCATCTCCGCCTGGCTGGTCGAGGAACCGTCGGCGAGGACGCCGCCGGCCTTGACCTTGTCTCCGGTCGAGATGAGCGGCTTGTTGTGGATGATCGTGCCCTGGTTCGAGCGGGTGAACTTCTCCAGCTCGTACTCGTCGGCCCCGTCGCTCGTTTCGATGACGACCTTGGACGCATCGACGTAGGCGACAGTCCCGGCCTTCTTGGCGAGGATCACGTCACCGGTGTCCATCGCGGCGCGGGCTTCCATGCCCGTGCCGACGAGCGGGGCGTCGGTGCGCAGCAACGGGACTGCCTGACGCTGCATGTTGGAGCCCATCAGGGCACGGTTGGCATCGTCATGCTCGAGGAACGGGATCATGGCCGTGGCGACCGACCAGATCTGCTCGGGTGAGACATCCATCAGGTCGACGTCGCTCGGCTTGACCGAGACGAACTGACCGGCCTTGGTCCGGCAGATGACCTCGGGACCGCGCAGCTTGCCGGTCTTCGGGTCAACCTCGTGGTTGGCCTGGGCGATCTTCTTGTCCTCTTCCATCGTCGCGTCGAGCTGCACGATCTTGGTGGTGACGAGACCGTCTTCGACCACCCGGTAAGGGGTCGTGACGAAGCCGAGATCGGAGATCTGGGCGTACGACGAGAGCGACCCGATCAGACCGATGTTCGGGCCTTCGGGAGTCTCGATCGGGCACATCCGGCCGTAGTGGGTCGGGTGCACGTCGCGAACCTCGATGGGTGCGCGCTCCCTGGTCAGGCCGCCGGCACCGAGGGCGCTGAGGCGCCTGCGGTGAGTGAGCCCGGAGAGGGAGTTGGTCTGGTCCATGAACTGCGAGAGCTGCGAGGAGCCGAAGAACTCCTTCATCGCGGCGACCAGCGGACGGATGTTGACGATCGTCTGCGGCGTGATCGTGTCCTCGTCCTCGGTGGTCAGCTTCTCGCGGACCGTGCGCTCCATCCGGTAGAGACCGATCCGGAACGCATCCTGGATCAGCTCGCCGACCGTGCGCAGGCGGCGGTTGCCGAAGTGCTCGTACTCGTCGAGGCGCTCGGCGATCGGCTCGCGCGGGTAGGAAATGGCCTCCGCCGCGTAGTCCTTGATCTCCTCGTCGGAATCCTCGGGGATGCCCAGCTCGCGGGGAAGCGAGATCAGCTCGTTGACCAAGGCGATGATGTCCTCCTTGGTGAGGACGCGGGTGTCGAGGTCGACATCCAGCCCGAGCCGCGCATTGAGCTTGTAGCGGCCGACGCGCGAGAGGTCGTAACGCTTCGGGTCGAAGAACAGCTGGTCGAGCAGCGACTCGGCGGCTTCGACCGTCGGCGGCTCGCCCGGGCGTTGCTTGCGGAACAGTTCGATCAGCGCACCGTCACGGGTCAGGGTGGCGTCGGTGTCGGTATCGATCGTGTTGCGGATGTAGAGCGACTTGTTGAAGAGCTTGAGCATCTCCGAGTCCTCGAGCCCCATCGCGCGGAGGAGCACGGTGACCGGGAGCTTGCGTTTGCGGTCGATCCGGACGAAGACCTTGCCCTTCTTGTCGATCTCGAGCTCGAGCCAGGAACCACGGGAGGGCATCAGGTTCGCGACGAAGACCTGCTTCTCGCGGTCCTTGGGCTCCATCACGTAAGCGCCGGGTGAACGCACGAGCTGAGTGACGACGACCCGCTCGGTGCCGTTGATGATGAACGTTCCGCGGTCTGTCATCCACGGGAAGTCGCCCATGAACACGTCCTGCTCGCGGACCTCGCCGGTCTCGCGGTTCTGGTACTGGACCTTGACCGTCAGCGGACGGGCATAGGTCTTCGAAGCCTTGCGGCACTCGTCGATCGTCTCGTTCGGCTCGCCGAATTCGAACTCGCCGAAGGCGACCGCGAGGTTGCCCGTGTAGGACTCGATCGGGGAGATGTCCTTGATCGTCTCGAAGAGACCGCCTCCCGGCTCCGGGACCACCAGCCAGTCGAAGAACGAGCTTCGCTGGACATCGATCAGGTTGGGTACGTCAAGAGCCTTGTCGAGACGCGCGAAGCTGCGGCGCGTCCGGGGAGCGTGAGAAGCCAAGTGGCTGCCTCCTCGGGCGTGTGGAGATGGACGGGCAGCGCGTTCGGGACGAACGCGCGAACTTCAAAGATAACACAGAGAGACTCGTGCCCGCATTGCGGGCAAACCGGCGCTCACGGACCCCGTTCCGACCGGCGCGTATGTGGCGCTCCGGTCACCTTCGAACGGCTGCGGCTATTGGCCGACCGACCGCGGAGCATACACCCTCCGGGCCGATCGGCCAAACGCAGTTGCCGCTACTTGAGCTCGACGGAGCCGCCGGCCTCTTCGATCTCGGCCTTGAGCTTGTCGGCCTCTTCGCGCTCGACGCCTTCCTTGATCGGCTTGGGCGCCTCGTCGACGAGTGCCTTGGCCTCCTTGAGACCCAGGCCGGTCGCCGCACGGACGACCTTGATGACGGCGATCTTCTTGTCGCCGGCTCCGGTCAGGACGACGTCAACCGTCCCGCCTTCGTCACCGCCGCCTTCGTCACCGCCGCCGCCACCACCGGCAGCCGGGGCTGCTGCGGCGACTGCCGTCGCCGACACGCCGAACTCCTCTTCCAGAGCCTTGATGCGCTCTGCGAGCTCGAGTACCGAGATGCCCTTGAGCTCCTCGATCCATTCCTCTGTTGTGGGCATATTGCCTCCTTCTACCGCGCCGCCGGTCAGGCGTCGCTGTTCGCTTCGTCGTCGTTGTCGTCTGCGGATTCGTCACCATCTTCGGCGGCGCCATCCGCGGACGCCGTCTCTTCCGGAGCTTCCTCGGCGGCCGGTTCCCCGTCCGCCTGCTCCGCAGTCTCATCGCCACCCTCTTCGGCGGCAGGTTCCTCTGCCTCTGCCTCGGCAGCGGGCTCATCAGCGGGTGCCTCTTCGGCGACCGCTTCCTCAGCCGGCGCCTCCTCGGCAGCGGGGGCCTCCTCGGCTACCGCTTCCTCAGCAGGTGCCTCCTCGGCAGCAGGTGCTTCCTCGGCCGCGGCGGCGGAACCGGCGGCCGGGACGAGTCCCTGGTCGCGGATCTGGCCGAGCTGGCTCGCGAGACCGCCGACGAAACCGCCGAGGGTCCGGACGAGCCCGCCGAGCGGCGAGGCGGCGAGGCCGACGAGCTGGCCGATCAGGACATCGCGCGAAGGCAGCTTTGCGAGCTCCTTGATCTCGTCGACCGTCAGGGCGCGGCCACTCATCGTGCCGCCCTTGAACTCGAGGATGTCGTGCTCCTTCTGGGCCTGCGAGAGCGCCTTCGCGGCAAGCGCGGCATCGCCCTTGACGAATGCGATCGCCGTCGGGCCGACGAGGAAGGGCTTGAGGTCCTCCGCTCCGGCAGCGTCGGCTGCACGCTCGGTGAGGGTGTTCTTGACGACCCTCAAGCGGGTGTCGGCCTCACGCAGCTTGGTGCGCAGCTCGGCCGCCTGGCTCACGGTCAGGCCCCGGTAGTCGACCACGAAGATCGCTTCCGACTCGTTGATGTCGGCGGTGATCTCCTCGATCGCCACCGCCTTCTGTTCCCTGTTCATCCTGATCCTCTTCCTGTTGTGAAAAGCGAACCGCCCGCTTGGTGGCGGGCGGTGGTCGAACGGGCTCGCCTCGCGGCGGGCCTCTTCGGTTCCGTCCCGTCACCTGACCTGGTCTTCCCCCTGTCGGGGTGCCAGGCGTCTTCGGCGCGGCTCGGCGGTGTCCAGTCGGCGACTGCCCTTAGGCCGACGCCTCCTCGCTGTCGTCTTCGGGAGCGTCGGCTTCGGCCTCCGGGGCCGGTTCGGCCTCGGGCGCTTCCGGCTCGGCCTCGGGTGCGGCGGTCTCCTCGACCGCAACCTCGGCCTCTGCTGCAGGTGCCTCCTCGGCCACGTCCTCGGCTGCGGGAGCTGCCGGAGCCGCAGCTGCCGGAGCTGCTCCGTCACTGCGCTCGGTTGAGAAGTTCGGGTCGACCTTGACGCCGGGTCCCTGGGTCGAAGCGAGGACCACGGAGTGGATGTAGCGGCCCTTGGCCGCGGAGGGCCGCGCCCTCTGGATCTCGTCCATCACTGCCGTGTAGTTCTCGACGAGGTCTCCCTCGGGGAAGCCGATCCGCCCGATCACCACGTGGACGATCCCGGCCTTGTCGGTTCGGTACTCGACCTTGCCCGATTTCGACTCTCCGACTGCCTTGGCGACGTCAGGGGTGACGGTGCCGACCTTCGGGTTAGGCATCTTGCCCGACGGCCCGAGGACCTTGCCGAGGCGTCCGACGACTGGCATCAGGTCGGGAGTGGCGATGACGACGTCGAAGTCGTCGAAGCCCTCTTCGATCTTCTTGGCGAGGTCGTCGGTCCCGACGATGTCGGCCCCGGCCTCTTCGGCCTCCTTGGCCTTGTCGCCTTGGGCGAAGACGGCGATCTTGACGTCCTTGCCGAGCCCGTTGGGCAAAGCGACGGTGCCGCGCAATTGCTCTTCGGCGTGACGGACGTTCAGTCCGGTGCGGACGTGCAGTTCGACTGCCTCGTCGAACTTGTTCTCGCGCAACTGCTGGACAAGGGCGACTGCCTCGCCGGGTGTGTGCTCACGCAGGCGGTCGTAGCGCTGGCGAGCGTTGCGCCATGCCTTGCCGCGGCGTCCGGAACGCGTAGCCATCAGTCGGTCACCTCGATGCCCATCGAACGGGCGGTGCCGGCGATGATCTTCGTCGCCTGGTCGAGGTCGTTGGCGTTGAGGTCGTTCATCTTCTTCTCGGCGATCTCACGCAACTTCGCCTGGGAGATCGACGAGATCGTCGAGCGACCAGGCTCGGAGGCTCCCTTCGGGATGCCGATCGACTGCTTGATCAACACTGCAGCCGGCGGGCTCTTGGTGATGAAGGTGAACGAGCGATCTTCGTAGACGGAGATCTCGACGGGGATCGTCGTTCCGTTGTCTTGGGCCGTCTGGGCGTTGAAAGCCTTGACGAACTCCATGATGTTGACGCCGTGCTGACCGAGGGCGGGACCGACCGGCGGCGCAGGGCTCGCCTGGCCCCCCGGGGCCTGCAGCTTAATGACGGTGATTACCTTTTTTGCCATTGTCAGACTTTCTTGACTTGGTCGAAACCGACCTCGACTGGGGTTTCGCGACCGAAGATGGATACCAGCACCTTGAGCTTCGCCGCGTCTTCGTTGATCTCGGCGATCTCGCCGGAGAAGTCCGAGAGGGGTCCGGAGATGACCTTGACCTGCTCGCCGACTGAGTACTGGGCGGCCGGCCTGGCGGCAGCCGTGGCAGCGGCTCCGGGAGCGCCGGCTTGGTCGCGCTTGAGCATTCGGTCGACCTCGCCCCGGGTGAGCGGGACGGGCTTCGTGTCCTCGCCGCCCTTGCCCTCGCCGACGATCGCGATCACGCCGGGAGTGCCCTTGACGAGCTGCCAGCTGTTGTCATCCATGTCCATCTCGATCAGGAGGTAGCCGGGCATCGTGCGCTTCTCGACTGCGACCTTCTGGTTGTCCTTGACTTCCTGGACGGTCTCGGTCGGTACGACGATCTGGCGGATCGCCCGCTTCTGGCCGAGCGAGGTTGCCCGGTGTTCGAGGTTGTTGCGGACCTTGTTCTCATGCCCGGAATATGTGTGGATGGCGTACCAGCGATACATACGATTGGTCCTTGCGGATCTAGAGGATGATCTCCATCAGCTTCGTCGAGAGGAAGTCGGCCACTCCGAGGAACGTGCCGGCGATGACGACGAAACCGAGGACGACGCCAGTCGCCTGAGCGACGTGGCTGCGGTCGGGCCACTGTACACGCTGGAGCTCGCGCCACGAGGCGCGCAGGAAGTTGATGAAACGGAAGCGCGAGTGACCGGCGGCGTGTGACTCCGCGTGGGCCTGCTCTGCCGCCTCGTCGATCGGCGGTTCATCCTGGTCGGCAACGGACACGGCAACTGCCTCAGCGCGTTTCCTTGTGCGCCGTGTGCTTGCGACACCAGCGGCAGTGCTTGCGCATCTCGATCCGGTCGGGATTGTTGCGCTTGCTCTTGTTGGTTTGGTAGTTGCGGCGCTTGCATTCCTCGCAGGCGAGGGTTACAGCGATCCTTACGTCTCCGCGTGCCATTGGTCCTGATTCCAGTCGTGAAGTGTCGGGCCGGCCGGGGGTCGCTGACGCAACCAACCCCGATCGGCAGGATCCGGGAGTGTAGCGCCGCGGCGAAGCCCGCGCACAGCCGCAGGACTGCGCCCGCAGCCGCGTCCCCCTCGGAGCCGTAGTCTCGACTGCCGTGAGCGCTCTGCGAATTGGCCTTCCGACCTTCCCAAGGGGCACCCCGGTCGTGTTCGCGGCGACCCTGATCAACATGCTTGCGGTCGGGGCCTCGCTGCCGATCCTGCCGAGGTACATCACCGGCCCGCTGGGCGCGGGCAATGTCGAGGTCGGGATCGTGATCGGCTCCTTCGCCTTCGCCGCCATAGCGGCCCGCCCGCTTGCCGGGCGTTGGGGCGACCGTCGTGGCCGGCGGCCGGTGATGATCGCCGGAACTGCCTTGACGGCCGTCGCCGGACTGCTCTATGCGGTCCCCGCCGGCGTCGCGGGACTCGTGGTCGCCCGGGTCCTGCTTGGGATCGGCGAGGGCATCGTCTACACGTCGGGAGCCGCCTGGGTTGCGGACCGTTCCCCGGACGAGAACCGTGGCCGGCTGATCGGCCTGTTCGGGCTCTCGATCTGGACGGGGGTCGCGGTCGGCCCGCTGCTCGGCGAGATCATCTTCCAAGCGACCGACTCCTCCTACAACGCGGTCTGGGCGCTGTGCACCATCGCCCCGCTGGTGGCCCTGCTGGTGGTCAACCGGATGCCTGGCGACGAGAAGCCGGTCCACCATGACGGCGAGGGCGCGAAGACCGGGTTCGCCAGCCTCGTGCCGAAGGCCGCGTTCAGGCCCGGCCTCGCCCTGATGACCGCCAACTTCGGCTACGCGGCGCTCGCTTCCTTCCTCGTGCTGATGCTCGACCAGAAGGGGATCGGGCACGGCGCGCTCGCGTTCGGCTGCTTCGCCGCGGCAGTCGTGCTCAACCGACTCGTCTTCGGCGATCTGCCGGACCGGCTCGGGGGTCGGCGCTCGGCGATGCTCGCCGCCGGCATCGAAGCTCTCGGCTTGCTGCTGTTTGCCGCCTCCGACTCGCTCCCGGTCGCACTCGGTGCAGCGGTGGTCATGGGCACCGGCTTCTCGATGCTGTTCCCGTCGCTGGCCCTGCTGCTGCTCGCCGAGACAGCGCCCGCCAACCGCGGCGCGGCCATGGGCGCCTTCACCGCGTTCTTCGACCTCGGGATCGCGATCGGCTCCCCTCTGGTCGGGCTTGCCGCAAGCGCATTCGGTTACCCCGCTGCCTTCGTCGCCGGTGCGTGCGGGGCGGTCGTCGGGCTGCTGATCGCAGCCACCGCCCCGACCAACGCCCACTCGAGGAGGGGCGACGAGGCGAGCGAGCCTCTCTGAGGCCAGTGTTCCATGGATTAGCGCACCGGGAGAGCTCGCAGCGAGGATAAGGGTGATGACCCAAGCCGGTTCCGGTCGCAAGCCGACAACGGTCGGCGGATGCGAGCATCACTTGGGCGATCGATTTCGAACCCGCGCGCACGACGCCGGCTTCCTCTACTGTGGAATGCTGGGCGGTGCTAAACGGCCGCGTTTGCGATCACCCGCGACGGCCCCACCTCTCCAGTCCAATAATCCCCACCCACGGAACCACGGAAAGCACCAAGTTGAGCGACGCCAATCTCCCTTACGACGACACCGACGAGTCGAGCGGGGTTCCGCTGAGCCAGCGCGAGGGCGTGTTGACGCTCGCGGCCGGGGCTCGGGTCCTGCGACGCAGTTGGCTCTTGATCGCTGCCTGCGGGGTCGTCGCGGCTGGTTCAGCGCTCGCCTATTCGCTTGCCGCCACCCCCCTCTACTCGTCGTCCTCCCAGCTGCTTTTCAGGAACCCGGCGCTTGACAGCGCGCTCTTCGGCTCGATCCCAGTTCGCGGTACGAGCGACCCCGACCGTGAGGCTGCGACCAACCTCGCCTTGGCCGACCTGCCCGTGATCGACGCTGCCGCGGCCAAGGCCCTCGGGCCCGGGTTCACGGCCGGCGAAGTGACGGCGGCCGTCTCCGTCGCCCCTTCCGGCGCCTCCGACGTTGTGACAGTTACGGCAACGGACCCGGACCCGGAACGCGCAGCCCTGATGGCCAACGCCTACGCCGACTCGTTCGTCGCCGTACGACGAGGAGCTGACCGTGCGAAGGTCGCCGCCGCATTGGTCCAAGTCGAATCCCAACTCGCGAAGATCCCTGCGGCCAGGCTCAACACGGGCAAGGGCCTTTCGCTGCAGAACCAGGCGGAGAACCTCAGGGTCCTCCAGTCCCTCCAAACGGGCAACGCCGAGGTCGTCCAGACTGCCAACGCCCCGAAGTTCCCATCCAGTCCGAAGACCAAGAGCAACACGGTCCTCGGAGGCCTCTTGGGGCTTCTCATCGGAGTAGCCGCCGCCCTGCTGCGCGCCCGCCTCGACAACCGTCTGCGCAGCCCTGAGGAACTGGCCGCGACATTCGGCAAGCCGATCCTGGCTTCAATTCCCGAGTCCGAACAGCTCCACAACCTCGAGAAGCTCAGCAGCGCCGAGAGCGAGGCTTTCACGATGCTCCGGACCCGGCTCAAGTTCTTCAATGTCGACCGTGAGGTCAAGCTTCTGCTGATCACGAGTCCCCAGAGCGGCGACGGGAAGAGTACAACCGCGACGCAGACGGCAATCAGCGCGGCCAATGCCGGCTCGAGGGTGCTCCTGATGGAAGCCGATCTGCGCAGCCCGGGTCTCGCGCTTGCCCTCGGCCTCAAGTCGACGCCCGGACTCGCTGAGATCGCATCAGGGTCATCGTCGGCCCTGGATGCAATCCAAGAGCTCCCGCTCGGAGGCAGTGGCAAGAACTCCCTCAGTGTCCTCGTGGCAGGCGCGATCCCGCCGAACCCTGCCGAACTGATCGACAGCGAAGCCCTCGCCAACACGCTCGACGACCTCAAGGCGGACTTCGACCTGATCGTGATCGACAGCCCTCCGCTCCTTGCCGTCGCCGACACAACCGCCCTCCTGTCTCGCGTTGACGGCACTGTCCTCGTGGCGCGGCTCGGGAAGACGAACCGCAAGGCATGTGGCGACGCCGCCAAGCAGCTCGAGCGCCTGAATGCCCGGGTCCTCGGCTTGGTCGCAAACGGCATGTCCAAGGCAACCGCGGGCTACGGCTACGGCTACGGCTACGGCTACGGCTACGGCTACGGCGACAGCGAGCCGACCAACGGGCCTGGACCGGCAAGCGCAAACGCCGCGACCGGCAACGGGGCGAGCGCGGCCGAGCCGACGGCCACAACGAGCAGCAGCGACTCGGAATCAAAGTCTTGATCGACCTCCACTGTCACCTGCTCCCGGGAGTGGATGACGGACCGGGGGATCTTGACCAGGCGGTCGATCTGGCACTGGCCAGTTCGCGAGCCGGTATCACGACCGCGGTCGCGACTCCTCACTTCAGCGAGCGCTATCCGACCTCGATCGCCCAGGCGCTCGACGCAGCCGAGCTGCTCCGGGGCGGATTGGCAAGGGCGGATTGCGAGCTCGAGCTCCTGGTTGGATCGGAGATCTCCATCCACGTCCTCGGGCAACTCGACTCCCCCGCGCTGCGAGACCGCACTCTGGGCGGGGGCGATTGCCTGCTGATCGAGTCACCCTTCGGCGATGCACCCGAGGGCATCGAGATGCTGATCCACGACCTGCAAGTCGACGGCTTCACGGTACTGCTCGCACACCCTGAGAGATCAGCCTACTTTCACTCGCATCCCGCGATCCTGGAATCGCTCGTTGGGCGAGGAGCCATGTGCTCGATCACGGCCGGGTCCTTCCAGGGCAGGTTCGGTCGGCGGGTGCGGGCCGAGGCGCTGAGGCTGGCGGCGGCGGGACTGGCCCACAACGTGTCGTCCGATACGCACGACCTCGACATGCGCCCCCCAGGGCTGGATGTTGGGAGCGACGACGTTCCCGGCCTGCCCAAGCGCGATCAGCTCGAAGCGACCTCGGCCAAGCTACTCGGGCGCTGAAGCCTTCCCATTCAGCCCCGGCCGGTCGCGCGGCTCAGGGGCCAGGCGAGAGGGTCCGGCCATCGGTTGGAGGGCGACCGACCCCATGGGCAGCCCGCTGACCTCCACCCCTGCCCCGACCGACGCGAGCGAGCGACTCTGAGGGGCGGCTCAGTTGCCGACTTGGAAGAGCGGAGAGTTCGGGTTCAGGTCCCGAGCCCGGCGGTATGCACGCAGCGAAGCCTTTACGTTCCCGGCACGCGCTTCGACTCCCGAGAGGGCGTACCAGTTCTTCCAGCCGTTCGGCTCGCGATCGGTCGCCTTGACGATCGCGGCTCTAGCCTGTCGACCGGCGCCGAGGCGGTCGTAGACCAGGCCCTCCTGCAGCCACGCGGCGGCCGAGTACGGCTGCCATGCGACTGCCGACTTGGCTTGGCTGAGGGCGACGGTCAGGTCACCGGATCCGACGGCCTTCTGACTGCGCGTGATCGAGTGTGTGGCGACCACCGGGGGCAGGGCGAGGGCGATCAGCGCTGCCGCCGTAAACCCGAGGACCAGCCGCCCCCCTGCCGGAGCGAGCCACCTCTCCTGTTCCCCGACCTGGCGCGATGGGGCTGCCGCGGCAGCAAACGCAACCATGGCGACCAGCGGCAGGACCGTCACCTGCCAGCCCCAGTCGAACGCGCTCGAGACGGTGAAGCAGAGAAGGGTGGTGGAGGCGGCGGCAACTGCACCCAAGTCAGGTCCGCTCCGCTTCAGCGAGAGCACGCAACCCCAAGCCAATCCAACAAGGAACCCGAGCATCAGGATCACCCCGATCAAGCCCAGTTCCGCGTACACCTCCAGGTACTGGGCGTGGACGTTGCGGACAACCATCAAAGAAGGGGAGTTGGCGTTCCACCACAGCTCGTAGCTGCCTGCGCCGGTTCCCTTCAACGGGGCGCTGTTGCCCTCCTCCACCGCGCCCTTCCAAAGCTGCCAACGCCCGCTGGAGCCGAGAGCGGACAGCCGTTCGACCGAATTGGCTCTCCCCTGTTCAACTTGGAGTGAAGGGCTGCGGAAGTCGTTCCAGGCACGTTCCACCCTGGGTCCTCCCCCGGCTGCCAACCCGCCGCCTCCGACGGCCAAGATGAGGGCGGCGCAAACCCCGGCCCTCAACCACGGTCGCACCTTCGTGCCCTGACCCCAGCTCGGAACTGGAACGAAGGAAAGGGCGACCGCTATCGAGCCGACGCCGAAGGCCACGAGGACGACGAGAGTCTCCATCTCCCCGGCCTGCGTGACGCCCGCTCCACGCCCGGTCAAACCATCCATCAGCGCCTGTCGCGATAGCGCTTCAGTGACGAGAATCGCAGCTCCAGCAGCTTGGGCGCCGAGCAGCACGAGCCGGCGCAGCGAGAGCGGCGAGAGGACGACTGACGCTCCGACGGCAAGGGCGGCGATCAGGATCGAGCCGCGCGACAGCGTGAGCAGGATGCAAATCGCCAAGACCGGCACCGATGCCGCTGCGGCGAAGCGCGAGAGGAGGCGCTTGGCATCCGCAGCGAAGTGCAGGCCGAGCGGGATCGCCATCGCAGCGAGGAAGCCGAGAGTGTTCCAATAGCCGACAGGCCAGTGGAGCCGCGCTTGCATCCGATCGGCGCCCACGATCGCGGACGGCTGCGGCGCCAGATCCGGGTGAAAGCGGGACGCGACGGCAAGGCCGGCGACCAGCCCAACCCCGCCCAGCAAGCCCCCGAGCACGTGGGTGCGGTCCTCGGCCCTGAAGAAGACGGCGCCGAGCAGCAATACGGAGAAGACCGCCGCGTACTGGATGGCGACCACGACGCTGCGCCCGGCGGCCTCCGACCAGCCGATCGAGATCAGAGACCAGACGACCAACAGCGCCGCAAAGGTGCACGCCAACAGCACAGGGGCGGACGGCCGGTTGACCGGAACGAACCCGATGATCGCGCCGATCAGCAACGGCCATGCCGCGAGCAGGACAACCTCGCCGCTGGCCGGCAGCTCGTAGCCACCTCCCGCAAGGCCGATCGCGAAGACGACCGCGGCAACGGCGCACCCCGCGATGCGGGCATGGAGAAGTCCGCCGGCGGAATTCCGTCGCTCGAGGGCGGGTACTGCCGAGGTTTGGATTTCGTCTGTCATAATCGACCGTCGAATGAGCAGAACCATTCTCGCACTTGTCTTGGCGACTGTAGCCTTCTCCGCTCTTTCCGTTCCGATGGGGGCCTCCGCGGCCCAGTCGGGCCTGACCGGCGACCCTTGGGTCGACCAGTACATCGAGCAGATCCCGACCGCGTCGGGAGGCAAGCCATCGAATGGGCCCTCGAAGGGCATTCGGAGCGGCCTAAGCAGCGCACAGATCGTCGCTCTGGCGAATGCCGGTGGCGATCGCTTCGCAGCTGCCGCCGCGCTCGCCGTCGCGCCCCTTCCCTCCGCGGGCCAGGGTTCCGAGCCCGGCAGCGCCCGAGGCAGCAGGTCATCCAGCGGTTCCGGCATTGCGGACGACACGCAGGCGGCTGGGACCGCGGCGGTCTTGTTCGACGCGATCAAGGGAAGCGACGACGGGTTGGGTCCGGTGCTTCCGGGAGTCCTGATCCTGAGTCTCGTCGGCGCGGTGGCTTTCGCCATCGTCAGAGGTCGTCGCGGACGCGATTCCGGCGCCTGACTTTCAACCGGCGCAAAGTTCGGTCTGCCCGGTCAAGGTTCACCGAACCCCAACATCTCAGAGCGACGCGTCGCGGAGACTCCCTGACAGTCGATGAGCTGGAGAAAGCACTGAAGCCTTGAGCAGCACAGCACCTGACGAAGAACTCCAAAGCCAAGCGGGACCCAGCCGGGCGCGACCCGGCGGCCGCGATCTCGGGCCTAACCCCGCGGCCCACTCCCGCGATGTCCTGACCAGAAGAAGCCTGTTCTTCGGGGACCTGACCACCACCGCCCTGATCGGGCTCGCACTGCCGATCGCCATGGGAATGATCATCTTCAAGCCGATTTCGATGCTGGCATTGCTGCCCGTTCCGATAATGGCGAAGTTCCTCGGCCTCTACGACAACGACGACACGAAGCTGCGCCACTCCACCCTCGACGAGGCGCCAAGACTCCTTGGCTTGGCGGCGTTCACAGTCGTCTGTTTCCAGTTCTTCGACGTCAACGGCACGGGCGGCCTCGAGGGCCACTTGGCGAAGGTCGGGTTCGTCTTGGCGATCACGCTCGGGCTGATCATCGGGCGAGGCGTGACCCGCCGACTGGTCACCGCCGCGCTGCCTCCCGAGCGCTGCGTGGCGATCGGCTCAGAGTCCGCGACCGGGGAGCTGGCGCTGAGATTCGAGCGATCGCACAGCTTCAAGGCGAGGATCGTCGCTGAGGTCGAGTCGCTGCCCGGCCTTCAAGGCAGTGCCTTCGAGGAGCGCGAACGATTGAGCGAACTCGTCAGGAGCAGCAATGCCGAGCGGATCATCGTGACCCCGCGCGGTACCGAAGATCTCGAACTGGCCCGCGCAGCCAATTCCCTCGGCATCAAGGTCAGCATCGTGCCGAGACTGCTGGACACGATCGGCACCTCGTACAGCCTCGACGACCTGATCGGCCTGACGATGCTTGGGATGCGCCGCCCGCGGATCACCGGCTCGTCGGCGGTAGTCAAGCGGACGTTCGATCTTGTCCTCGGATCGCTGATCGCCCTGCTGGCAGCACCACTGATGATCCTGATCGCAATCGCGATCAAGCTCGACTCTCCCGGCCCCGTCATCTACCGCCAGCGGCGAATCGGCCGCTCGGAGCACGAGTTCACGATGCTGAAGTTCCGAAGCATGGACGACGGCTCGCACCGAAAGCGTTCGCACCTCGCGACCCTCAACGAGTCGGAGGGCCTGTTCAAGATCACCGACGACCCGCGAATCACCCGGGTCGGGAGGATCATCCGCAAGACCAACCTTGACGAGCTCCCGCAGATCTTCAACGTCCTGCGAGGCGAGATGAGCCTCGTCGGCCCTCGCCCGCTGGTCCCCGAGGAGGACATGCTGCTCTCCGGCTGGGCCCGCTTCCGCTATCGGGTCCTCCCAGGGATGACCGGCCCGTGGCAGCTCGGGTCGGCAGCTCGATTCTCGATCGAGGACATGGCGTCGCTCGACTACGTGTACGTGACGACCTGGTCACTGTGGGGCGACATCAAGGTCCTGATGCGCACCGCCGTCTACGTCGTCGGCCTCCACGGCCGCTGAGCGGACGGACTTGCCGAGGTCGAAGCAGTCGAGACCCGACCGCCGGTCGGTCGGCGCCCGTCGCGACGCGCTCGCGCTGCTCGGCTTGGACGAGGCTGCCGCGGAGTCGCAGTTCGACGAACCGCGCGCCAAGCGCGAACGCGTCGAGCAGGGGCGCGAGGTGCGGGCGAGGGTGCCGCGAAGCTCCTTCGGCGAGTGGCAGCCGGCTGCCGAGCGGCCGGATCCGATCTCGATCCTCGAGGCGCAGGCGGCTGAACGGGTAGCCGACCTGATCCCGATCCGCCACGGCCGGATGCTCGCTTCGCCGTTCGCATTCTTCCGCGGAGCGGCGGCCGTGATGGCCTGGGACTTGGGAGCCGAACCGGACACGGGCCTGCGGGTCCAGACCTGCGGCGATGCGCACCTTGCGAACTTCGGCGCATACGCGGCACCCGACCGCAAGCTCGTGTTCGACCTCAACGACTTCGACGAGACCCTGCCTGCTCCGTTCGAATGGGATCTCAAGCGCCTCGTCGCGAGCCTCGAACTGGCAGCCCGCGACAACGGCTTCGGCACGAAGGAGCGCACAGCGATCATCGCGACCGCGACCGACTCCTACCAGGGCGCGATCGGCCTGCTCGCTGAGCTGAGGTTCCTCGACGCCTGGTACGCGAGGATCGACGTCGACCGGGTCCTTGCCGCGATCGAGGAGTACGGCACGACCGAGGGCGTCGAGGCAACGAAGCTGGCCGTCCAGAAGGCTCTTCGCAAGACGAGCCTCGGAGCACTGAAGAAGCTGACCGTGAATGAGGGTGGCCAGCTGCGCATCCGCGAGACGCCGCCGCTGATCGTCAGGTTCGACGAGGAGCACCACCCCGCGGCCCGCGAGATCATCGAGCGGGCGATCGCCGACTACACCCTGACCCTGCAGCCCGACCGAGCGGAGCTGCTGAGCCGCTACCGGATGGTCGATTTCGCCCGCAAGGTCGTCGGGGTCGGCTCGGTCGGGACCGAGGCCTTCATCGCCCTGATGATGGGCGACCGCGAAGATGACCCCCTGTTCCTCCAACTCAAGGAAGCGAAGGAGTCAGTGC
>JBAXRO010000029.1:0-21822 GCA_037131165.1 Actinomycetes bacterium
AGACCCACACCTTCAGCGCCGGGCCGGGAGGATGCACTGCGGCCTGGGGGATCGACCCCGACATCGTCACTATCGGCAAGTCGATAGGTGGGGGCGTACCGATCGGCGCGTTCGGGATGAGCTCGGAGTTCGCCGACCGGCTGCTCGAGGTCGAGGGAGCGGACTACGTCGACACGGGCGGAGTGGGAGGCACGCTCGCAGGCAACGCCCTTTCGCTTGCGGCGGCGCGAGCGGTTCTCGGCGAGGTCCTGACCGACTCGGCTTTCGCCCGGATGATCGAACTTGGCGGGCGCTTCGCGGACGGGGTGGACTCGGTCATCGAGCGCCACTCGGCTCCGTGGAGCTGCGTACGTCTGGGAGCGCGGGCCGAGTACCGGTTCACTGCGAACCCGCCTCGCAGCGGAGGGGAGTCGGCGGCCGCCGCCGACGACGCTCTCGATGAGTGGATCCACCTGTTCATGCTCAACAGGGGGCTCGTGATGACCCCGTTCCACAACATGGCCCTCGTCTGTCCGGCGACCGAAGCCAAGGACGTCGATGCTCACACGGCCCTGTTCGGCGAGGCCGTTTCGGAACTGCTCGACGTCTTCGCCTAGCGGCCGGCCGGGATCAGGTAGCCGCTTCGGTCTCGCGAAGAGACCGGACCCTGGTGTGCTCGGCGAGCTTGCGCAGTCCCTGCTCTTCGAGCTGGCGGGCGCGTTCCGGTGTCACACCGAGCTCGCGACCCGTTTGGGCGAGGGTCGTTGGCTCTTGACCACCGAGGCCGAAGCGAAGTTCGAGCACGGTGCGCTCACTGAGGGGGATCGTCGAGAGGGCCTCGGAGATCAGTTCCCTGCGGTCGTTGACCTCGGCCAGCTCGTCGGGCAGGGGGCCATCGGCGGGGAGCAGGTCCCCGAGCGAGGTCTCGCCGTCCTCTCCGACTCCGATGTCGAGGCTGGTGACCCCGAGGGCAGCCTTGCGCGCCTCGTGGATCTCCTCGATCGGGAGGTCGGAGGCCTCTGCCAGCTCTTCGTCGGTCGGGTCGCGACCGAGCAGTGCCGCCAGCTCACGCTCAGCGCGTGCGATTGCCCGCATGCGCTGGTTGACGTGCACGGGCAGGCGAATCGTGCGGGCGGAGTTCTCGAGGCCGCGTTGGATCGCTTGGCGGATCCAGAGGGTGCCGTAGGTCGAAAACTTGAATCCCTTGCGGTAGTCGAACTTCTCGACCGCGCGGATCAGGCCGAGCATTCCCTCCTGGACGAGGTCGTTCATGTCCAGGCCATGGCCCTGGTAGCGACGGGCGACCGAGACGACCAGCCTCAGGTTGGAGTTGATCATCCGCTCCTTGGCGGTGAGGTCGCCGCGCTCGATCTTCTGGGCGAGATCGACTTCCTGCTCCTTGGTGAGGAGCGGGTAGCTGCGGCTCAGCGAGAGCAGCTGACCGAGGGCGTCACCGGCCGGATCGGTCGGGTTGGCTCCGGGGCTGTGCGACTGATGGCCGGCCAGGCGGCGCTGGGCACGGGTCGAGTCAGCCCCCTCGGGGCGGCGCGTCGGTCGCAGCTGGACGCGCTTGGCGTCACGATGCGCGGCTTCAGCCTTGCTTGTGGCCTTCTTGCTGGCCGTGGGCTTCTTGGGTTGCTTTGCTGCCATTCAGTTCCTGATTCTAAGTAAGTGTCGTTGTCGAGTCAAGCGTTACGAGTGTCAGAGTGACGAGTTCCACTTAACGGTCGGTAAAGATCCCTCCGACCTGACATCAGCTGTCATGGTGGGTTCGTGCGGAAACACCGGATCGGACCAATAGTCGCGCTTCTGTTCGGCGCATCGGCACTCTCGGTCGTCGGCTTGGGCCTGGCATCGCGCTCCGACTCACCGAAGGCCATCGCCGCCACTGCCGGACCCAAGCTAACGACTATCGGCAACTTCAGCAAGCCGCTTCTCGTTACTCAGGCGCCGGGTGATCGCTCGCGGCTGTTCGTGGTCGAGCAGGGTGGGCAGGTCCGCACCATCGAGGACGGGGTGACCCGGCCCGAGCCGTTCCTCGATATCTCGGCGAAGGTCAGCGGCGGCTTCGAGCAGGGGCTGCTCGGTTTGGCCTTCGCCCCCGACTATGCGACCAGCGGGCGGCTCTACGTCAACTACACCGACCTGGCAGGGACCACCCGGATCGTCGAGTACCGCAGGAAGGACGGCAATCCGGGCGCCGCCGACCCCGCGACCGCTCGGACCGTGCTCTCGCAGGTCCAAACCGAGTCGAATCACAACGGCGGCCATCTCGCCTTCGGTCCGGATCGCCTCCTGTACATCGGCCTCGGCGACGGCGGCAGCGGCAACGACCCGCACGGCCCGCGGGGCAACGGCCAGGACCTCGGAACCCTGCTCGGCAAGATCCTGAGGATCGACCCTCGCCGGCAGGGCAGCTCCAACTACACGGTCCCGGCAAGCAACCCGTTCATCGGAAGGCGTGGGGCAAAGCCCGAGATCTGGGCCTACGGGCTGCGCAACCCCTGGCGCTTCTCGTTCGACAGGACCAAGGGAGGGCTGGCGATCGGCGACGTCGGGCAGGGCCGGCTCGAGGAGATCAACTGGTCGCCGCCGCCGACCCGGGGCAAAGGAGCCAACTACGGCTGGAGGCCATGGGAGGGAACGAAGCGCAACTTCCCCGGGGAGAGCGCTGTGAGGGCCGTCTTCCCGGTGCTCGAATACGCACACGGAACCAGCGGCTGTTCGGTGACCGGCGGTTACGTGATCCGCGACAACCGGTTCCGCGGGACATCCTTGTGGGGCCAGTACCTCTACGGCGATTTCTGCTCCGGCAAGGTCTGGCGGGCGGCGCTCCGCTCCGGCAAGCTCGCGGCTCGCAACGTCGGCACGATCCCCGGCGGATTCGCCCAACTCACCTCGTTCGGCGAGGATCTCGAAGGCCGCATCTACCTGACCTCGAGGTCAGGCCGGGTGGCAAGGCTCGACCCCTGATCGGATCTCCGGGAACGTGAGAATCGAACTTCCGCAGCGACACGGTGCCGTCGGCGTTAGAGCCTCAAACCCGGGCCCGATGACCCTCGAGGGCACCAACAGCTGGGTCGTGGGAACTGACGGGGCCTGGGTGATCGACCCCGGACCCAGCCTGCCCGAGCACCTCGACGCTCTCGAGCGTGAACTCGAACATCGAGGCGGAATCGCCGGGATCGCGCTCACCCATGGCCATGCCGACCACAGCGAGGCTGTGCCGGTGTTGATCGACCGGCTCGGTGAAGTGCCCGTCGTCCGGTCCGGTCCGGGGGCTGGCAGTGGTGCGGTTCACGGCCCGCTCGAGGTGTTCGAGCTACCCGGTCACTCGTCCGATCACCTCGCCTTCGTGAGCGGCACCGTTGCCTTCACCGGCGATGCGGTGTTCGCCCACAGCAGCGTATTCGTCGCCCCGGGTCGAGGCTCGCTCTCGGGATACCTCTCGGCGTTGGAGGAACTCGCCGCCTTGGGACCGGAGTTGATCGCCCCGGGACATGGGCCGCTGATCGAGGATCCGGTCCCCCGACTCAGGCGGCAGATCGACCACCGCCTCGAGCGCGAACGGAGGTTGATCGAAGCGCTCGATTCCGGGAACGCCACGGTCGCCGAGCTGCTGGCGGTCGTCTGGGACGACGTCCCCGAGCAGCTGCTGCCGGCGGCGACGGTGACTCTCGCCGCTCACCTCGACAAGCTCGAAGAGGAAGGGAGGTTGCTCGGAGGAGTCGAGCGACCTGACATTCCCGAGTGGGTGGTGTAACTTCGACCGTGGTGGTTGAGGAGAGGGTCACCTTCTGCAGGATCTGCGAGTCGCTCTGCGGCATGGTCGCGACGGTCGAGGACGGCCAGGTCACGAAGCTCAGGCCCGACCGCCACCACCCTCTGTCGAAGGGCTACGCCTGCCCCAAGGGAATCGCGATGGCAGAGCTGCAGAACGATCCCGACCGGGTGCTCCACCCGCTCAAGCGCCAACCCGACGGGAGCTTCGAGCGCGTCAGCTGGGAGCAGGCGATTGCCGAGATCGGCGAACGCCTCAAGGCCGTCCGCAGCTCGAGCGGAGCCGAGTCGATCGGCTGGTACATGGGGAACCCCGGTGCCTTCTCCTACTCCCACACGCTCTGGGTCAAGGGATTCCTCGACGCGATCGGCTCGCCGCACTACTACACGGCCGGCTCGCAGGACGTCAACAACCGCTTCGCCGCGAGCGCCCTGCTCTACGGTTCCCCCCTCGTCGTTCCGATCCCCGACCTCAAGCGCACCGACCACCTGCTGATCGTCGGGGCCAACCCGCTGGTCAGCCACGGCAGCGTGCTGACGGCGCACAGGATCCGCGACCAGTTGATGGCGATCACCGCGAGGGGTGGCCGGGTCGTCGTCGTCGACCCTCGGCGCAGCGAGACCGCCCGGGCTTTCGAGCACGTCTGGATCACCCCTGACGCCGACGCGTGGATGCTCCTGTCGATGCTCAACGTGATCTTCGCGGAAGGCCTCGAGGACAAGGCAGCGATTGCATCCCAGTCGCGTGGCGTCGACCTGCTCAGGGCAGCAGCGGCCGACCAGTCGCCGGAGGCGACAGCCGAGCGGACCGGGATCGCGCCGGATGACTTGCGGAAGATGGCCCGCGATCTGGCCTCGGCCCGCAGCGCCGCGGTCTACGGGCGGACGGGCTCCTGCCTCGGCACCCGCGGCACCCTGGTCTCCTTCCTGCTCGACTCGCTGAACCTCGTCACCGGCAACCTCGATGTCCCGGGTGGCGCCGTCTTCGGCAGGCCGCCACTCGCCCTCGACGAGGTCGCGGAGAGGTTCGGCCTGGCGTCCTACGGGGCCAAGCGTTCGCGGATCGGCAACTTCCCCGACGTCCTCGGCAACATGCCGGCGAGCCTGCTCGCCGAGGAGATCACGACCCCGGGAGACCGCCAGTTGCGCGCGCTCTTCGTCAGCGCCGGCAACCCGGTGCTCTCGGTCCCGGATGGCGATCGGCTCGAGAGCGCGCTCGACTCGCTCGACCTGATGGTCGGCCTCGACTTCTACATGAACGAGACCAACAGCCACGCCGACTTCATCCTCCCGGCGACGACCTTCCTCGAACGCGATGACTTGCCGATTGCGTTCATGGGTTTCCATACGACCCCTTTCATCCAGTACACCGACAGGGTCGTCGAGCCGGCAGGCGAGGCCCGCGAGGAGTGGCAGGTCGTCGAGCAGCTGGCCGACATCCTCGGGGTGACACCGTCGAGCGTGCCGCCGGTCCGCTGGCTCGGTCGCCTCGGGATCAAGTTCGAGCCGAAGCGCCTGGTCGACCTGCTGTTGCGCGTCGGGCGCAACGGTGACTTCTTCGGGTTCCGGCGCAGCGGCCTCAACCTCAGGAAGGTCGCGGCGCAGCCTCACGGGATCGTGCTCGACGAGTTCGTCGCGACCGGCGAGCTGGGCACGAAGGTCCGCCATGGCGACGGCCTCGTGAGGCTCGATCCGCCGGAGATCTCCGGCGAGCTCGATCGCCTCGGCAGGACGGGCGACCCGGCCGACGCCGACCACCCGTTCCGGCTTATCGGGCTGCGCGAGCTCCGTTCCCACAACTCATGGATGCACAACGCTCCCCTCCTGATGCGCGGTGGCCGCGAGCAGCCTCTCCACCTCAACCCGAACGACGCCGCGAAGCTCGGGCTGGGGGAGGGCGATCGGGTGCGGGTCAGCTCGAAGGACGGGACGATCGAGGTGGCTGTCAAGTTCACCGAGGATCTGGCAGAAGGCACCGTCGCGCTCGCGCACGGCTGGGGACACAGGGGTGGCTGGAAGCTCGCCAACAGCAACCCCGGCGTGAACGTCAACGTGCTCGCCGGCGCCTCGGTAGACGACCTCGAGCCGCTCGCCGGGATGGCGTTCCTCAACGGGATCGCCGTGAGCGTCGAACCGGCCGGCAAGGCATCCGCTGCCGCTGCGGCGACCGAAGCGGTCACCGCGGCGCCCTCGCGCGACTGACCAACAGCGCCGCGGATACGCTCAGGGGGTGCTGATCGCATCCGCAGGAGTGGGCCTGCCACTCGCGTTCCTGGCCGGCCTGGTCAGCTTCCTCTCGCCGTGCGTGCTGCCGCTTGTGCCCGGCTACCTCAGCGCGATCGCCGGGGTGACCCCGGCTGACATCGAGCGGACCGACACCCGCAGGGTGCTTGTTCCCAGCCTGATCTTCGTCGGCACCTTCTCAACGATCTTCATCCTGCTCGGCCTCACCGCAACGAGGGTCGGTTCCTGGCTCAATGGGCACCAGAGCGAACTGGAGAAGGTGTCGGCCGTGCTGATCATCGCGCTCGGGTTGCTGTTCGTCCTCAGCCCGCTGATTCCGCAGCTGGCCAAGGAGTGGCATCCCGGTGGGCTGATCGAGAAGGCGGGCAGGGGCGGGCCGGCGGTTGCCGGTGCGGCGTTCGCGATCGCCTGGACTCCGTGCATCGGGCCGACTCTCTCGGCGATCCTCGCCACCGCGGCGATCTCTGGCTCGGCCGCTCAGGGGGCCCTGCTGTTGGCGTTCTACTCGCTCGGCTTGGCGATCCCGTTCATCCTGACCGCGCTCGCATTCGGGCGGATGACCACGGCCTTCGCGGTTATCAAGCGTCACTACACGGTGATCGTCGTAACCGGTGGTGTTGTGCTGATCGCATTGGGGATCCTGATCTGGACCGGGGAGTTCTTCAGGCTCAATGCCGAGGCCCAGGGCTGGCTCCAGGACCTCGGTCTGAGCGATCCCGGCAGTATCTGAGACAGGCCTCTCGTCCACTCCCGAGCCTGGGACCGGGCCACCGTTGGTGGGGTCTTGGTGCGCCCGACGCGCTTCGGTTGAGCCGTCAGGAACGCGACTCGGCCCGGCGGATCGCGTCGGCCGCCTTGCTGCCGGCGAGCTTCTCGAGCAGCGGCTGGGTGATGCCGCGCAGCTTCGCCACCGGCTTGATCCACTTGGGGAACATCACAGTGCGCGAGCGGTTCTCGATCCCGTCGGCCAAGGCCGTGATCGCCGGTTCGACCGGGTAGACCTTGCCGAACGGACCGCGGGCCACGTCCTTGCGCAGCTCGGCTGCGACCGGGTGCTGGAACCCGTCACGGACCATGTCGGTGTCAAGGAAGGTGAAGTAGCCGCACCCGACGGTGGTGCCGGTCCCGGCGAGCTCCTGTCGGAGGCTGTTGGCGAGTGCCTCGACTCCGGCCTTCGAAGCCGCGTAGGCGCTCATCGCCGGGGCGTGGCCGATCGCTGCGAGCGAGGCGATCGGCAGCAGGTGCCCTCGCCTTTCGATAACTGCCGGGAGGGTTGCCTGGAGGGTCGAGAAGACGGCGATCAGGTTGATGTCGATCACCCGCCGGAAATCGTCAGGGTCATGGTTGAGCACGGAGGACGCTGTCTCGACGCCCGCGTTGGCGACGCAGACATCGATCCCGCCGAGCGCGGAGATCGTGCCCTCGACCGCCCGGTCGAGGGCTGCCCTGTCGCGCACATCGGCTTCCGCCACGAAGGTCTCGACACCGGTCTCGGTGCGGATCGCCTCGGCGACCCGCTCCATCGTCTCCGGTTCGATCCCGACGAGCGATGGCCTGGCCCCACGGCGGGCGACCTCGGCTGCCAGCAGGGCGCCGATACCGCGCGCTGCTCCTGTGATCAGGACTGTCCGTCCGCGCAGGTCGAGTGGCTCACTCATCGGCGCTGAGTATTACAGGCCTTCGCCAGGCGGCAGCGAGATGGAGTCGCGCCGAGCGAGCGGGAAGCGCGGGTCGAACTCGACAGGCAAACCATTGACCACGCAGGGGCCGTCCAGCTCGCCGCCGACTTGATCGACGAGCTCACCCAGGGTCCAAGCGTTGGCCGTCTCGAGCCTGCGGTCGCGGGCAACCCTGACTTTCGGCGGCCTGCCGGCCAGGTCCTCCAGCTGGCCCGCCGTGTCGACGTCGAGCAGGGAATCGAGATCCGGGTCGAGTTCGGCCAGTTCCGGTTCTGCCTTGAGGTCGGAGAGGGCGATCCCTGCCATCCGAAGTCGCGAAGCCAATCGCGAGGGGCTTCTCTCCCCGCCGGCCAGGGCCACCCGTATCGCCTCAGTGGTCCCGACCCGCCACACCCCCGGAAGGGCCAGAGCGCGCCCATCTTCCGCGGTCGGGCAGGCGACATCCGCATCCGCGGCCAGCAGTCGTTCGATCAGGACCCTGACGAGAGCCGGGTGGAGCAGCGGCAAATCACACGGCACTGCGACCACGGCTTCGACCTCGCCCTCGAGCAGCCCAAGGCCTTCCCCCAGGCCGACCAGCGGCCCGCCGTCGGGCTCGGGGTCGTTCACCGTCGCAAATCGCGGTGGCAGGTCGGGAAGCGATCCTCCCGCCGGTCCGACCACCACGACCGGGCCGCCGCCGAGTCCCCGCGCGAGCAGCCGTGCGACCCGCTCGACCAGGGGTGTGCCGTGCCAGTCGAGGGAGACCTTGTCCTGGCCGAGCCGTTCGGACGAGCCACCGGCGAGGACCACCCCGCCGACGCGGGTGGCCTGCTCAGGCTTGGTCATAGCCGGGGTCGCCGGGCAGCAGGACCCGGGCGATCTCGCCCTCCCACTCGATCCTCGGCTCGACCGGCTGGACCTCGACTCCGGCCGCGTGCTCGAGCAGGGCGTCGGCCGATGCGAAGCCGCTCAGCTGCTCGAGGTGCTTGATCGTCGGGAAGACCAGTTCGATCTCGTCGGCCTCCCAAGCGGCGAGAGCCGACTGTGGCGTCTCCCAGCGCAGGTCAACGCATTCCCGGCCGTCGACTCGGGGTTCGGCTCCGTCGGGAAGGGGGGAGAGGAAGAACCACGTGTCGAAGCGGGTCTTGACGAACTTCGGCGTGATCCAGCGCGAGTAGGTCGTCAGCGCATTGGGATCGGGCAGCACGACCGCCGCCTCCTCCTCGACCTCACGCACAGCTGCCGCCCGCAGCGCAGATTCGCCCGTGCCCTCGTGAGGATCGACGGCTCCTCCGGGGAACACCCATGCGCCTCCCATGAAGCGGGCCTCGGGATTGCGCTTGACGAGCATCACCTCGAGCTCGGTGGCGCCACCGCGGAGCAGGATCACGGTGGCTGCGAGCCGGGGCTCAGCCGGCGGTCCTTCGGCGATCTCGCCGTCCGGGGTGCTCAACGGGTCTTTGTCCACCGTGCGGCAGGTTACCCGGCTCGCGTAACCTCACCGACATGAGCGATCCAGCGACACAGAAATGGATGTGCGAAGCCTGCGGCTTCATCTACGACCCGGAGGAGGGCGATCCCGACGGGGGCATCCCGCCCGGAACGGTCTTCGAGGCGATCCCGGACACTTGGTACTGCCCGGTGTGCGGGGCCCGCAAGGAGGACTTCGTCCCCTGGGAGGATTGACGGCTGCTCCCCGCGAATCGAACTTCGCGGGGAGTACCGCAACTTCTGACCGGCAGTGCTGTTTCAGGAGTCGGGCCGGTCACCGACTATCCAAGACCCCGGTTCCGGCGGCCGGCCCTCTCCATCAAGCCCCGGACACCTGATCCGACTTGCGGGAAACTAACCGTTCCCCGGAGGCGATGCGCCGGTTCCCCAAGAGGGAAGTCAGGCGGCGAAGATCGAGTCGAGCGGGAGGTTCGAACCGGCCGCAGCAAAGGCCTCGGGCGACCGGTGGTCGATCCACGGCACTGTCGCCGTCGCGACGCCGGAGAGGCTCTCGACTGTCGCCCTGTTGTCGCGTTCCATCGGTGACGGGTCGTCCGGCCAAGGCCCGAAGACGATGGCGCGCACCTCGAGCCCGGCGCTGCGCGCGGCTTCGACGGTCAGCAGGCAGTGGTTGATCGTCCCCAGCCCCGGTCGCGCCGCGATCACTACCGGCATCGCCAGCGCGATCGCGAGGTCCAGGTAGCCGAATCCCTCGCAGATCGGGACCATCAGCCCACCGGCTCCCTCGACGACGAGCCGGTCCACTCCGCTTCGCGCACCGAGGACGCTGCCGACAAGTGACCGAGGGTCGAGCCGTACCCCGGCCTCACGGGCCGCGAGGTGGGGGCCGACCGAGGGTCCGAAGGTCAGCGGCGCGATCACCGACGGCGGCTCCCCTGGTGCTACCGACGCGAGCAGGTCATGGTCTGCAGGTGGGCCGTCGCCTACCGGTTCGTCAAGGCCACTCAGCAGCGGCTTGCGAGCCCGAACGGTGTGGCCTGCCGCGACGGAGCCGGCGAGGACCGAGGCCGAGACGAACGTCTTGCCGACCCCGGTGTCGGTACCCGTAACGAAGACGCCGCGGGCGAGCTTCCCGGGATCGCTCAAGCCGCGCGGTCGATGTCGCTCGAGCCGTCAGCCTCGAAGTCGAACGGAGCCGGCCCGCGCCCCTTGCGCCTGACCCGGATCGGCAGCGGCCCGTCACCGGGGATGAAGCCCCTGCGACGCAGCGCCTCGGTCACCGAGACGGGCTCGGTGACCCGCCCCGGGGAGGCTTCCTCAGTGAATGCGTGGCGCTCCTCGGGTGCTGCAGCCCTCAGCCCGATCCGTTCACACGAGCGGGCGATCGTCGCTGCCGCGTCGCGAAGTTCGGTCTGGCGATGCGTCGCCATCACGGAGAGCCTCAGCCGTGAAGTCCCTTCGGGGACGGTGGGCGGGCGGATCGCTTGAGCGAACACGCCTTCGCGGAGCGATTCCTCGCAGAGCGAGACTGCCGATTCGGCGGAGCCGAGAACGAGCGGGATGATCGGCGTCGGCTGGTCCTCGATGTCGAAGCCCTCTTGGCGCAAGGCGCCACGCAACACCCGCGAGTTGGCCGCGAGCCGGTCGACGAGCCTCGGCTCCTGTTCGAGCAGCTTCAGCGCCTCGAGTGCGGCGGCAGTGGCGGGGGGAGCCGGTGCGGTCGAGAAGATCACGGTACGGGCGCGGTTGACGAGCCATTCCGCGATCGTCGCGTCACAGGCGACGTAGGCCCCGTATGAGCCGAGCGCCTTGCCGAGGGTGCCGATGATCACGTCGATCTCGTCGGTCAGGCCGGCGGCCGCGACGGCTCCCCGCCCGCCGGGGCCGACGACGCCGGTTCCGTGAGCCTCGTCGACGACGATCCGGGCGCCGAATTCCCTCGCGACCTCGACGATGCCTTCGAGCGGGGCGATGTCCCCGTCCATCGAGAAGACCGAATCGGTCACGATCAGCGCCTGCTTGCCACGCGCCTTCGCCAGACCCCAGGCGAGATGCTCGACGTCACCGTGGCGGTAGATGAACGTCTCCGCGTGGGAGAGGCGGCATCCATCGATCAGCGACGCATGGTTGAGCTCATCGGAACAGACGAGGCCGCCGGCCTCGCTCATTGCCGCGATCACCCCGGTGTTGGCGAGATACCCGGACCCGAACAGCAGAGCCGACTGCTTTCCCTTGAACTCCGCCACCCGCTCTTCGAGCCTGCGGTGAACGGTCATCGTGCCGCTCACGAGGCGTGAAGCTCCGGCGCTGACTCCCCATCGCATTGCGGCGTCGGCTGCTGCGTTGCGGACCCGAGGGTGGTCGGCCAGCCCGAGGTAGTTGTTCGAACAGAGCAGCAGAGCGGGGCGACCGTCAACGACGACGTGCGGACCCTGCGGGCCGCTGATCAGACGGGTGCGGCGGTGGAGGCCGCGGTCACGGAGTTCGGCGAGTCGAGCGGAGAAGGCGCCCACTTCAGCCTCACGCCGCTCGCTTGGCGGCTTCCGCTTCGCGCGTCTTGCGACCCATGCCCGCGTTGGCCGCGCCGTCGGGGCGAGGCGGGACCTTGCGCTTGCGCTGGAAGCGCAGCTGCGAGGCCGGATCCCAGAGGCGGACCTCGAAGGCGTCGCTTCCGTCACCCGCGGGCGCGCTCTCAATGTGGTCGGCGACGACGTCCGGGGTTTCGCCGTCCAACCATCCCGAACGGTTGTCGGGGCGGGGGTTGGCGCCGTTGTCAGGCTGCCGGGCGACGTTCAGCCCGTGCTCCTCGAACATCGCGATGTCCTGCTCGGGTGTGTTGCCGAGAGTCGTCAGGAAGTTGCCCATCATCACCCCGTTGACGCCGGCCTTGACCGCCATCGACTGGAGCTCGGCGATGTTCTCGACCCGGCCGCCACAGAGCCGGAAGAGCGCCTCGGGAAGGATCAGCCGGAAGATCGCGATCCACTTGACGGCCTCCCACGGGTCCATGTACTCGCGGTCACCGAACTTGGTGCCCGGACGCGGGTTGAGCAGGTTGATGGGGACGCTCGTCGGGTCGATCTCCGCCAACTGGAAGGCCATTTCGACCCTCTGCTCACGGGTCTCGCCGAGGTTGAGGATGCCGCCGACGCAGGTTTCGAGGCCGGCCTCCTTGACCGCTTCGATCGTGCGGATCCTGCCCTCGTAGCGGACGGTCGACGAGACCTCCGGGTAGTAGCTCTCGGCGGTCTCGACGTTGTGGTGGATCCGCTGAATGCCGGCCTCCTTGAGGGCCTTGGCTCTGGTGACGGACATGTGTCCGATCGAGGCACAGCGCTTGAGGTTGGTCTGCTCCGAGACGAGTCTTGCTCCCTCGAGCAGCTTCTCGAAATCGCGCTTGGAGAGGCCTTGGCCCTGGGTGACCATGCAGAACCGGTGGGCGCCAGCCGCCTCTGCTGCCCGAGCGTGCTCGAGCATCTGCTCCGGCTCCATCATCGCGTGCAGCGGAGTGTCGGCCTCGGCGAACCGCGACTGGGCGCAGAAGCCGCAGTCCTCGGCGCATCCGCCCGACTTGGCGTTGACGAGCGAGCACATGTCGGTCGAGTCGCCGAAGTGCTCGACTCGGGCCGCCCAGGCCCGTTCGACGAGGGCCTCGATGTCTTGGGGGTCCTCGAGCTCGCCGAGGCGCAGGGCCTCTTCGGGGGTGATCAGCGGCGGCATTTCGGCGGTCCTCCCTGGACGGCTAGTGGACGGGAACGAGAGGAAAAGTACGCTGCGGAGCGGACGGCTAAGGCGATCTCATGGGCGCCCCGGGTTGGGGCGGCGACCCCCGGTTCAGCTGAGGGTGATGTAGCCGCTGATCCAGGAGTCGAGCGAGCGCACCTTCGTCGCAACGCCGTCGCGGCCCTTGACGGGTGAGGAGGTGTTGCCCTCGATCGTGGTCAGCGTCGTGGTCCCGACGCTTGCGACGATCCCGGTGTGGTCGCAGTAGGTGCGGCTGCGGTTGCATCCGTAGGCGACGATGTCGCCGGCGCCTGGCTTGTAGCGCTGGGTCCTGGTTGCCGAGATCCGCTTGGTCGCCTCATGCCAGCGCCCGCGAGCGATTCCCCACTGGACAATGCCGGACACGGCAGGCGTCATTGAGATCGCCCGGACTCCCGCCATCCGCCACATCGTCGTCGCGAAGATCGCGCACCACGGCCAGCGCTGCGCGCAGCTCTCCTTGGTGCCCATCGCGCAGATCAGGCGACTGCGGTTCGGGCTCTTGGTGTCCTCGAGGGTCGGAGCGGCCATGTATGCGGCGGCGATCCTCATCACGTTCGCCCTCAGGTCCTTGAGGCTCGTGCTTGCCGCGCTCGCTCTCGGGATCAGGCGCAGCAGGGCGTCCGTCGAGAACGGTGCCGGTCCTTTGGCGTTCCGTCCACGTGCGAACTGGGCCTCGAGCAGCAAGTCGTTCACGGCCGGCCCGACTTGCAGGTCGATCCCGACACTGGCGGGCTGCTGGCCCGGAGTCACACCGCCGTCCTCGAGCGCGGCACGTGCCTTCGGGGCCAAGCGCAACGAGGTGCTCAAGCCATCCTGGAAGGAGGGGCTTGACGGCTCGATCGCGAGCCTCGGGGCGGCCGACGCCTGAGCGGCCAGCGGGCCGGTCAGCGAGGCCAGAAGAACGATTGGAAGCAGGCTTCGTCTGGTCATAGATACGAACCTGACCGGTAAGAAACCGATCAGGTCGTCAAGGAAGGGTACCGCGAAGCGAGTCGAGCGTGCAGCTTTGCAGGGATTTCCTGCTCAGCGACCCTTGAACTCGGGGGATCTGCGTTCCGCGAAGGCGCGCACGCCCTCCCTGAAGTCCTCCGAGGAGAAGCAGGACTTGCGAAGCGCGACCAGCTCCCGTTCGACGTCCGGGTCGAGGCTTCCGGCGGCCGCTTCGAGCTCCCTCAGGATCCGCTTGTTGCCCCTGATCGAGAGCGGGGCGTTGGCGGCCAGCTCCCTCGCCATGGCAAGAGCCGTGTCCTCGAGCGAGCCCGGCTCGGCGATCTCGTTGACGAGCCCCCAGTCGAGTGCGCGCTCCGCGTCGATCCTCCGGCCGAGCAGGAACAGCTCTCGGGTGCGGGGCACGCCGACCGCGTCGATGAAGCGTCTGAGCCCGGTATGCGAGTAGACGAGCCCGAGCTTCGCGGGTGGCATGCCGAACTTCGCTTCGGGTGCGGTGATGCGAAGGTCGCAGGCGAGGGCGACCTCGAGGCCGCCGCCGATCGCCGGTCCGTTGATCGCCGCGACGATCGGGACCTCGCAGCTGTCGAGGCCCTCGAGCGCGGCAGCGAACGGGTGGGCGATGATCTTCTCGGCCTCCTCGGCGAAGACCTCCTCGGGGATGTCCCCGATGTCGTAGCCGGCGGAGAAGATCGGCCCGTCACCGGTGAGGATCAGGCATGAGGCCTCGATTCTCGGCAGCTCTTCGGCCAGCGAGTCGAGGATCGGGTGGTCGAGCGCCCCGCGCTTGTCGGGGTTGCTGATCGTCAGGCGGACGATGCCGCCGTCGAGGTCCTCGCGGATCAGGCGGCCGGCCACTGGATCAGTCTTCCAGGACCACGAGGGTGTCACCCTCGGAGACGGACTGGCCCTCTTCGCAGCGGATCTCCTTGACGGTCCCGCCATCCTCGGCCTCGACCGGCATCTCCATCTTCATCGACTCGAGGATCACGACGGTGTCCCCCTCGTCGATCGTGTCGCCGACCTTCACTTCGATCTTCCAGACGGTGCCTGTGATGTGGGCTTCGACTTCTGACATCGGGTGAATCCTCCTCCTGGCTCGCTGCGCGGGGTTGGAAAGGTACAGCCAGCCCCGGCACCGGTAGGCTCGCCTGCGTGCTGCTAGCGATCGATCAGGGCACGACCGGCTCGACCTGCATCGTCTTCGACCTCGACGGGACGCCGCTGTCGCGGGCCTATCGCGAGTTCGGCCAGCACTTCCCGAGCCCCGGACTGGTCGAGCACGACGCCGCCGAGATCCTCTCCGTGACGCTCGCAGTCGCCAACGAGGCGCTCGACGACGCGGGGGTGCAGCCCGGTGGTCTTACGGCGATCGGGATCACCAATCAGCGCGAGACGACCGTCGTCTGGGACCCCGACACGGGTGCGCCGCTCGCCCCGGCGATCGTCTGGCAGGACCGCAGGACTGCCGGACGCTGCGACGAGTTGCGCGCCGCGGGCCATGAACCGATGATCCGCGAGCGGACCGGGCTGGTGCTCGACTCCTACTTCAGCGCGACGAAGCTCGAATGGATGCTCGCGAACGTCGACGGACTCGCATCGCGGGCGGCTGCCGGGAAGGCGATCGCAGGGACGGTCGACTCGTGGCTCGCGTGGAACCTCACGGGCGAGCACGTCACCGATCCTTCGAACGCCTCGAGGACGCTGCTGTTCGACATTGCCGACGGCAGGTGGGACCCGGAGCTGCTCGACCTGTTCGGGATCCCGGAGCGGATGCTGCCGAAAGTGGTCCCGAGTGTCGGGGCGATCGCCGACAGTCGCCCGGAACTGCTCGGTGGGCGCAGCGCACCGGTCGCCGCGATCCTCGGCGACCAGCAGTCCGCCCTGTTTGGTCAAGGCTGCTTCTCGCCCGGCGAGGTAAAGGCGACTTACGGCACCGGGTCCTTCATCCTGATGAACTCCGGCCGCGGCGCTCCGAGCGTCACCGAGGGGCTGCTCTCCACGGTCGCCTGGGGAGTCGGCGATCGGCTCGACTACGCGCTCGAGGCGAGCGTGTTCGTGGCGGGTGCCGCCGTCCAATGGTTGCGGGACGGTCTCGGCTTGATCGAGTCGGCGGCCGAGACCGAGGCCCTCGCCCGTTCGCTCGCCGGCAACGACGGAGTTCATTTCGTCCCGGCCCTGACCGGGCTCGGTTCGCCCTGGTGGGATCCGGAGGCCCGCGGCACGATCACCGGGCTGACCCGGGGCACGACCAGGGCGCACATCGTCAGGGCGACCCTCGAGGGAATCGCGTTCCAGGTCGCCGATGCCGTCGGGGCGATGGTCGAACGGTCAGGTGTCGAGATCGCCGAGCTCCGGGCCGACGGCGGCGCGACGGCCAACGATTGGCTGATGTCCTTCCAGGCGGATCTGCTCGGGGTCGCGGTGACAGTCCCCGAGGTCGCTGAGACCACGGCCCTCGGAGCGGGACTCGCGGCGGGGGTCGGGGTCGGGGCGTTGACCCTCGACGATGCGGCCCGCGGCAGGCGGGTCCGGGTCGAGCACCAGCCCTCGATCACGGCCGACCAGCGCGACGAGCTGGTGGCGGGCTGGCGTCACGCTCTGGCCCAGGCTCGCCTGCGCGGCTGAGCCTCACCTCCCGACCGTGCCCGGCCCGGGTACGCTGCCCGGCATGGGAAGCAAGCCGACCGGTCGCGACATGGCGATCAAGGAACAGGTCTACCGGGATCCCCGTCCCCCCGAGTACTTCGATCGCTTCCACGAGCGCTCCCGCAACAGCAAGCCGGACCTCATCTACGAGCTCGTCAGGGTCGTGACCAGTTCGATCGCCTGGGTTCTCTACCGCGCCCGTTCGCTCAATCCGGAGAAGGTCCCGGACGGGCCGGTGATCCTCGCCCCCAACCACTTCTCCAACCTCGACCATTTCTTCTCCGGCATCGCTCTGCGCAGGCATGTGCGGTTCATGGCCAAGAGCCAGATCTTCAAGCCGCCGATGAGCTTCATCTTCACCCACGGCGGCGTCTTCCCTGTCATGCGCGGCAAGGCCGACGAGGAGGCGTTCATCACCGCCAAGAAGATCCTTGCTGACGGCGGCTGCGTCCTGATGTACTGCGAGGGGGGACGCTCCCGTACCGGTGAGGTCGGGACGGAGGCCAAGCGTGGGATCGGCCGCCTGGCGCTCGAATCGGGAGCCCCCGTCGTGCCGGTCGCGATCCACGGGTCGTCAAAGGTTCGCAACTGGAAGCGGTTTGAGCTGCCGGGCGTCACGATCAAGTACGGCGACGCCGTTCGCTGGCCGGTGCTCGACGGCCCGAGTCGCGATCAGCAGCAGGCCGTCGCCGACGAGGTCCTGACCCGGATCCGCGGGATCTACCAGAGCCTCGACGGGGTCACTCGCCGCGAAGCTGCCAAGGCCGCTCGGGCCGAGCGTCGCGAGGCTGCGCGTCGCCGCTCCCGGGTGACCGGGCAGGCTGCCTCGCCCTGATCCGGGGGTCAGGCGGCTTCGCCGCCGTAGACCGAGTCGAGTCGGTTCCATGCCTCAGCGTCGTGACCCGGCACCATCAGGGCGTTGGGAGTGAGGCGTCGATAGGAGCGAAGTTCGCGCAGCGATCGCTCGGCGAGGTGGTCGTCGTCGTTGAGGAACGGACGCTTCGACCCTTCGAGGATCTCCTCGGTCGGGGCTGCATCGCCGATCACCAGGAGCTCGCCGTGGGCGAGCCGCAGCAGGACCGACTGGTGCCCGGCGGAATGGCCGGGGGTCGAGATCAGCCTCACCGAGCCGTCGCCGAACAGATCGAGGGTGCGGGCGAACCCGGCGAACGACTCGACCGGGTCCTTCCCGTAGTCGACGAGGCGCCAGTCGACAGCGATGTCGAAGTGGGTATTGACGTAGCCGTTGCGGTTCGCGCCCTTCGCGTGGGCTGCTCGCCACTCCGTCTGGTCGCAGACGAAGGTCGCATTCGGAAAGTCGGTCGTCGCCGAGGTGTGATCGTTGTGGAGGTGAGTCATCACGACCAGCCCGATCGAGTCAGGCTCGATGCCGCGCGCCCTCAGCCGCTCGGCAGCCGATTGGCCGGGGTTCATGCGGACCTCGGAGAAGCGGGCGAGCATCCCGAGGTTCTCCCCACCCGGCTGGGCGCAGCAGCGGTGAAGGCCGGTGTCGATCATCAGGTTCCCGGCGACCGGGTGTTCGACGAGGAAGGCCGGGACCGGGCACCAGCCCCAGTCGTCCTTCGGGCCGCGAACGGCGCCGACCAGGGTCGCGATCTTCCCCAGCCGACCCTTCGGGCGGTCGTAGAACCGAGGGGGCAGGGCGAGCTCGGCCGTAAGGAACGGGCGCACCGTCACGTTCGCTCCCTCGCCGCCGCCCCTGAGCGGCAGCTTCGCGGGGCGTGCCTCGGTCAGTTCGGAGAGTTCCTCTTCGCCCTCGGCCACCAGCCAAGGCTACCGGCAGCCCTCCCGGCATCTACGCTTCCGGGGTGAGCGCGGAACCGGTTGAACTGAGGGCCGACCTGCTGGCCGGGCGAGCCGTCCTGTTCGCCGGGGCCGGTCCTCTGCCCGACGGACTCGGCGCGACGATCGAGCACCTCGAGGATCCGGCGACGCTCGACGATCAGTCGGCTGCCGCCGCCGTCAAGGCTTTCGCAGCACGGGTCGGCCGGGTCGATTCGCTGGTCGTCGACGCCGCCTCGGCGTTCGCCGCCGGTGGGCCCGCGGGGATGGCCGCAGCGCTGGACTGCTCGTGGACTCTCGCCAGGGCGGCCGTGACCGCGGCGATGCAGGAGCAGGGTGGAGGCACGATCGTCCTGATCGCGCCCGAGTCCGGCAACGGGAACGCCGCTGCCGCCGCTGTCGCTGACGGCCTTGAGAACGCCGCCCGGGGACTCTCCGTCGAGTGGGCCCGTTTCGACGTCAGGGTCGTCACGATTTGTCCTCGGCCCGGAGCTGCGCAGGCCGACATCCGTTCACTCGTCGCCTGGCTCTGCTCGCCGAGCGGGACCTACGCATCTGGCTGCCGACTCGAGCCGGGGCGCCCCTGAGCTGCGGGACTCCCCGGCTGCGGCCGGCGCCCGTCAGTCCTCGGTCGCCTTGATCGTCACCGCTTCGCCCGCGGCCTCCTTGGGCAGCGGGACCTTCACTTCGAGGACTCCGTCGTGGCTCTTCGCCGTGATCTTCTTCGGGTCGACCCCGGCGGGGAGGGACATTGACCGCTCGAACGAGCCCCAACGGCGCTCGCGACGGACGAAGTGGCTGTCCTTCTCTTCCTTCTCCTCTTCGTGTTCGCCCTTGATCGTGAGCATGTCGTTCTCGACCTTGATCTCGACCTCGTCGGCCTTGATCCCCGGCATGTCGGCGCGGACCACCAGGTCCCCATTGCTCCTCATGACATCGATCGCCGGGGCGTGATGGCCGCCCCTCGGGCCGAGGTCGGCGAACATCTGGTCAAGTCGTCCGCGGATCTCCGCGAGGTCCGAGAACGGCTCCCACCGTGTGAGTGTGTTGGCCATCGAGTGCCTCCTTGTCGTTGATTGACCGGCACTTCCGACCGTACGCTCGCCTTGGCTTGCGCGCGAGGCTTTATTTGCTCGGGCTGCGAGGCATCAGCCGTCGACAGCGACTTCCATCAGGTCCCAGCAAGGCTCGAGCCGCTCGCCGGTCCAGTGGGCGCCGAAGCCGAGGTAGAAGCCGACGGCCTTGTGGTTCTCCGGATGCACGTCGAGCTGGTAGCGGGCGCCTGCTCCCAGCCGCCGGTGCAGCTCGATGACGAGCGCCCTGCCGAATCCGCTTCCGTGGAACTCGGGGAGCACGTAGAGGCGGCGCAGGTAGGGGCCGCGGTCATCCATCACGAGGAAGTGCAGGTAGCCGACGACCTTGCCCTCGGCCTCGGCGATAAGGAAGTGGGGTTCATCGCCTGCCGCGGCCGCTTCGATCTGTTCCGCGAGCAGATCGGGGGCGTAGAACTCGGCCAGGTGCTCGCGGATCCATTCCGGCCCGCGCAGCTCCTCGTAGGTGGCCCACCAGGTGGTCTCGGCGACCGAGCGGATCGCTTCGACGTCGCCCGGGTGGGCATCGCGGATGACCGGAGTCGGGGGAGCTGGACTCGCCATCGTTGGAGGAGGCCCGGGTGAGAGGGGGACGGGCAGCCGTCGGCTGCCCGTCGGGAGGAATCCCGGGGGCCGCCTGAGCGACCCCCGGGTCAGTCTCCTCGGGTCAGGTCGTCATCCCGGTGAACTGGCCACCGGTGATGTTCAGGACCTGGCCGGTCACGAAGTTGCTCCACGGGGAGCAGAGGAAGAAGACGCCTCCGGCGGCCTCCTCCGGGGTGCCCGGGCGGCCGATCGGGATCAGCATCGAGGCCATGCCGCGCATCTGGTCCGGGATACCGAGCTGGACCTTCTCGCCGTCGATCTCCATCACGTTGTCGTCGACCTTCGAGGCCGTCAGGCGGGTCTCGATGTAGCCGAATGCGGCAGCGTTGACGTTGACCTTGAACTGGCCCCACTCCTTGGCGACGGTCTTCGTCAGTCCGACGACCGCGTTCTTGCCTGCCGAGTAGTTGGCCTGGCCGGCGTTGCCCATCGTTCCGGAGATCGAGCTGACGTTGACGATCTTGCGGAAGACCTCGACGCCCTGCTCCTTCTCTGCCTTGGCGGGCTCGCGCATGTGCGGGGCGACCGCGCGGATCGTCCTGAACGGGACGATCGTGTGGATGTCGAGCATCCGCTGGAACCAGTCGTCGCTCATCTTGTGGACGGGCGCGTCGAGGGTGTAGCCGGCGTTGTTGACGAGGATGTCGACCTTGCCCCAGGCGTCGATCGCGGTCTGGACAAGCTTGTCCGGCGCGTCGCCCTTGGTCAGGTCACCGCCGAAGACCGCGGTCTCGCCGCTGAATCCGGCCGCTGCCTCGTTGGCTTTGTCCACGTCGAGGTCGTTGATCACGACCTTCGCTCCCTGTTCGCTCAGCAGCTTCGCTGTCGCGAGTCCGATGCCCTGTGCCGATCCGGTGACGATCGCCACCTTGTCGTCGAGTACGCCCATTTGTTCAAGCTCCTTCTGTTGCTGTGGGGACGGTCGTGCGGGAGTCTGCCATGCGGCGGTCCAGAGGGCCCCTACGCAGCAATCAGATAGATCTGATAAGTTTGATCAGTGATCGAGATGACTGCCACGGAACTGGCGCGCAACCTCTCCGACGTCCTCAACCGGGTTGCCGATGGTGAGGAGATCCGGATCACGAGGGGAGGGCGGTCAATCGCCGTGATCGGTCCCTCGAGGCGCCAGTGGGTCGATGGCTCCGACTTCCTCGCGATGCTCCGCGACCTGCCCTCTCCGGATCCGGAGTTCGAGGCGGACCTGAGGCGGATCCGGGAAGAGGCCAACGCCCAGCCCGAGAGGGCAACCCCGATCGTTTGGGATTGAGCAGCGCGATGGGGCTGCTGATCGACACGAGCGTGATCATCAAGCTCGAGCGCGAGGGTCCGAGCGAGGACTTCAATCCGATCTTCGATCGCGATCAGGTCGCGATCAGCGTCATCACCGTCAGCGAACTCCTGGCCGGCGTCCACCAAGCAAGGCCGGGGCAGGGCGACGCCGCCGTCTACCGGGCGTCGTTCGTCGAAGAGATGCTCGACCGGTTCGAACCGCTGCCGATAACACCGCGGATCGCTCGGATCCACGCTGACATCTCGTCCTTCCTGCGTGGGAGTGGAAGGAGCATCGGCCGCCACGACGAGTGGATAGCGGCCACCGCGATGGCTCACGGGGCGACGATCGTCACGCTCAACCGCAAGGACTTCGAGCAGGTGCCGGCCGTCAAGGTCGTATCGCCCGACGATTGACCTGCTCCGGGCTGCCGGATCAGGTCGATTTCCTCAGGCCTGTCCGGCGGCAGTCCAGTCCGACCAATTCCCTGCGCCGTCCCGTATCCGGACCCAGGTTAGCTCGGTCACGAACTTGAGTCTTATGGGGTATGCGAACGGGACCGTCTTGCCGGGCT
>JBAXRO010000030.1:0-21418 GCA_037131165.1 Actinomycetes bacterium
TCCAACCGGCCGGGACCTTCTCCGACCACGAGTAACCCTCGCCCGGAGCGAGATCCGCAAACGGCTTGCTCTCACCATTCGCCAACTCGAACGAAGCCGGTGGATCACCGGGACCGCTGAAGCTGAACTTGTCAGTCGCCGACGTCGGGTTGGTCGCCTTGGCGATCGTCACCTTCGCCAACTTCGTGTTCGTGTAGGTACACGCCACGTCCTCACCGGCACCTGGTGTGACCGTGACCGTCGAAGCGTCAATCTTGACGTTCTCAGGATCCGTGCCAGTGCACTTGATGCCCGTCAGCGTCCAACCGGCCGGGACCTTCTCCGACCACGAGTAACCCTCGCCCGGAGCGAGATCAGCAAACGGCTTGCTCTCACCATTGGCGAGCTCGAAGCTCGCCGGCGGATCGCCAGGGCCACTGAACGAGAACTTGTCCGTGGCGGAGGTCGGGTCGGTCGCCTTGGCGATCGTGACCTTCGCAAGCTTCGTGTTCGTGTAGGTGCAGTCGGCATTCTCGCCAGCCGCCAGATCAATCGTGACCTTGGAGCCTGAGACTGCCGGCTTGGCTGCCGTTCCCTTGCAGCTCAAGTCAGTCAGGAGCCAACCGGCCGGGACCGACTCGGTGAAGCTGTACTTGCCCGGAACAAGTCCCTTCTCAAGATGTTTGCCTCCGTCCGAGAGCGAGAATGAGCCTCCCACCGGATCGCCGGTGAACGAGAAGCTTCCCGGTGCCCCTGCCGGCACAGTGGACTTGTGGACGGTGATTGAGCCTCGCCGGGTGTTGGTGATCACGCAGGAGATCTCGTCATCGGGCTTGACCTCGAAGGTGCCGCCCGCGCCGACGACGGAACCGGACTTGTTCCGACATTCGGTCGAGCTCGCGTAGTCGCCGAGGTCGGTCCCCGCATGGGCAACTTCGCTCACCGAATGAGCTCCGGCAGCCACGTCAACCGGTCCCCCCGTACCACCGTCACCGACGCCCTCGGCCACGACAGTCGAATCGATCTTGAGGTCGAAACGGCCAGGATCGGCAGCTGGGGCCAGTTGCTTCTTGACGGTGACCTTTCCTCCGCAGAGCTTGATCGCAACCTCCTTGAGCACCTTCGCGAGCTCGCTCGGGTCCTTTGCGGTCGTGTAGTCCTTGCCTGGAGTCGGCCCGCTCACTGCTGCGATGTTGGACTCGGAGATGTCGCCGACGGCGACTCCGAGCATTGTCTGCTCATCGCCGCTGTCGGGCGACTGATCGGGGTTCTTTGCGTTGTTGGATGAGGCGATCCCGTAGGTGATGTCGTCGATCTCGGTGGAGCCTCCGCTGCTCGTGTTGCCCTCGCGAACGGTCGGATTGCCATCGGTTATGAACACCACGACGTCGACGCCGGCGCCGGCTGCGTCAGTAAGTGCAGCGTCCCAGTTGGTGGCGCCACTCGGAGCGCTGTAGACAGTGTCGATCTTGGCGTTCGCCGCATCACGGTCAGTCGAGTTCGACAAGTCGAAGCTCGTTCCATTCCCGGAGGTGACGCTGCTCGAGAACGACGTGATCTTGAGGGAAGTGGGGGTGTCGGCCAGAGTCGATACGAAGGTCTTGGCAGCGGCCGCGTAGTCGGTCTTGTACGGCGCTGTTGAACCCGACCGATCCAGCAGCAGGAGCACCTTGAGTCCGTGGTTGCAGTTGGCCGGAAGCGGCGGATTGGCCAGCGAGTTCACGAAGCGTGAGCTCGTACCATCGACTGACAGCGTGGAGGTCCCGCCATTGACGTAGGCCTCGCCGACGTAGGGCTGTTCAGTCGGCGTGCCCCCGCCCCACGCGAGCTTCGAGAGCTCACGCCATCCGGAGGGGGCTGATTTCTCGCGGCCGTACCAGGTCCCCCCATTGACCCCAGCGGTCGTCGAGCCGGTCAAGTCCGTTGCGGTCAGGAAATCGAAAGGCGTGGAGAACGCCTTCGTCGAGGAGTACTGGAGCCACGCCCCCGTGAGCGCCTGCGAGTAACCGGTCGCTGAGTTGTCCCCGGCGGACCGGTAGCCGCCCTTGAGGGCACGCAACGTTCCGGGAGAAGGCGAACCCGACGTCGCGGAAGCACTGGAGACCGGAATCAGTGCCAAAGCCAGGAACGAACCGATGATGAGGCCCAACACGACCCGCCCGGTCGTCGGCAGCGGTGGCTGATGATCTTCAGTGCGCTCTTCGAAACCCTTCACGGCGTACCTCCATTTGCTCGCTTAGATGGCCGTTGCCGCATCTGCGACATCCGCCTTCGAAGCTAACTGCGGTCCAAAAAGCGGATTGCGTAGCGGCTACGCGACGATTTGTGACGAACTGCAGGCAGCTCAGGGGCGCTTCCGAGGTGGCTGAAGCGGAAGATCCGCAGCCCAATTTCGCGTGGCAGCCGCAGCGATTCCGCGGCCTCGCGTATCCTCAGCGGTGGTGGAAGGCAACCTGATCACCCTCGTGGCGCTGCCACTGGGCTTGGCCTTCATCATGGTCTCGCTCGGCTTGGGGCTGACTCCGGACGACTTCCGCCGGGTCGTCCAGCGGCCGAAGGGGGTCGCGATCGGGATGTTCAACCTGCTGCTCGTCGCGCCGCTGTTGGCCTTCGGCATCGCCGAGCTGTGCGGTCTGCCACCGGAGCTCGCGGTCGGCTTGGTCCTGCTTGGCGCGGCACCAGGCGGGACGATGGCGAACCTGATGACCCACCTCGCCAAGGGCGAAACTGCCCTTTCGGTGACGCTCACCGGCATGTCGAGCGCGTTCGCGGTCGTCACCGTCCCCGTCTACCTGACGGTCTCAACCAATCACTTCGGCGTGACCGACATCGACACCAACATCGACATGCTCCCGGTCGCCGCGCGGGTCCTCGTGATCACACTGCTGCCGCTCGCGATCGGCATGTTGCTGAGGAGCAGGAAGACCGAATGGGCGATCCGCAACGAGCCCATCTTCAAGCGGGTCTCGATCGGGCTTTTCATCGTCATCGTCGGCTCGGCAATCGCGAGCGAGTGGGGCCGCGTGACCGGGTACCTCGGCGACGTGATCGTTGCCGTGATCCTGCTCAACGTGGCAGCGATGTCACTGAGCTTCCTGTTCGCGAGAGCGGCCCGGCTCAACGAGGCGAGCGCCACTGCGATCGCTCTCGAGCTCGGGCTTCACAACGCCACGCTTGCGATCGCCGTCGGCTCCGCCGTCTCGAGCGAGATGACGGTCCCCGCAGCCGTCTACGGGCTGTTCATGTGGGTCACCGGGGGGCTGTTCGCCTGGGTGATGTCGAAGCGCAACGACGCCGTTGGCGCGCTCACGCCCAGCGGCTAGGATCGCCCGGCAGATGAGCACACTCGACAACTCGATTGCGATCGGAGTCGTTCCCCTCAGCCTCAGACGCGCATCCGCGAACCGCGGACTCGCCCGGGCGGCGGTCGCGCACCTGGGCCCGGCGGGTGAACTGATCCTGATCGACGACCTTCCACTGTTCTCGCAGGACCACGAGGTCGCGGACGGCGAACCCGCACTCGCCGAAGGGCGCCGGTGGCGCGAATCGGTCCGAGGCTGCGACGCCCTTCTGTTCTGCACCCCGGAGTACGACGCGTACCCGCCCGCGATGGCGATCAACGCGCTCAACTGGCTCTCGCGCGAGCCCGAGCCGCCATTGAAGGGCAAGCCGGTTGCGATCGCCGGAGCCGCAGCCGGCTTCAGGGGCAGCAGGCGCTCGCAAGCTCACCTGCGGCTGATCCTCGACACGATCGGCGCCCGCACGATCGAGCAGCACTTCTACGTCCAGATCGCCGACCGCTTCGACTCCGAGGGCAACCTCACCGACCCCGAGGCACTCGAGCAATTCGGGTCGTTCCTCGACTCCGTCGTCGCCGACCTGGAGGCGCGATGAGGGCGCTCGTCCTCCGGGAGGCGGGCGGCCCGGCCGCGCTTCGCCTTGAGGGCGACTGGCTCGAACCAGAAGAGATGGACGGGTTCGTGAAGGTTGATGTCGATGCCGCCGGGGTCGGCTTCGTCGACCTGCTGATCACCAAGGGCGAGTACCAGATCAAGCCTGACCTGCCGTTCGTACCCGGCACCGAGGTGGTGGGCCACAGGCGCGACACGGGCGAGCGGGTGATCGCGTCGACGATGTTCGGCGCCTACGCCGAGACTGCGCTGGCACCGTCGTTCACCGTCTTCCCGATCCCGGACTCCCTCCCGGACGAACAGGCGGCCGGCTTCGTCATCAACTACCAGACCGCCCATCTCGCGCTCGTCAAGCGCGGCAGGCTCGCGCCGGGCGAGACAGTCCTCGTCCACGGCGCGTCCGGTGGCGTTGGGGTCGCCTGCATCCAGGTCGCCAAGGCGATCGGAGCCGGCTCGGTGATCGCCGTCGCCTCGACCGACGCCAAGCGCGCCGCAGCGCTCGAGGCCGGTGCCGACCACGCAGTCGACGGCAGCGGTGAGTGGATCGCCTCGGTCAGGGAACTGACCGGTGGCCGCGGCGCCGACGTCGTCGTCGATCCTGTCGGCGGCGACGCGTTCGACGGTTCGCTCAAGTGCACCGCGCCCTTCGGTCGCCTGCTGGTGATCGGTTTCGCCGGTGGGCGAATCCCCGAGGTCAAGGTCAATCGGCTCCTGCTCCGCCACCACGACGTGATCGGGGTCAACTGGGGTGGGCTGCTGCCGATCGACCAGCAGTTCGCTGCCGATGCTCACACCGACCTGATGGCCTGGTTCGAAGCCGGCCTGCTGAACCCGCCCGGCGGGCCGATCTTCGACCTCGAGCACGGAGCCGACGCCCTGCGCTTCTTCGAGGACCGAGACTCGATCGGCAAGCCGGTGATCACGGTCCGTTAGGACCCGCTCCGGACTGAACGACGAACGGCTGAACGCAAGGCCAGACGCTGGCCGGCGAGCGGTTGCTCAGGCGACTGAGAGGACCTTGAGGCCGCGCTGGCCCGCGGGGAGGGCGACCGTCACGTCGTCTCCCTCCGTGTGGCCCATGAGGGCGCGGGCCATCGGCGACTCGGCCGACAGCTTGCCTTCGGCCGGGTTTGCCTCATGCGAGGCGACGAGCGTGAAGGTCTGTTCCTTGCCGCTCGAGTCGTCGCGGAAGGTCACCGTGCTGCCGAACCCGACGGTCCCGTCGGACGGAGCCTCGTCGACGATGACGGCGCTCTGGATCTGGTCGCGCAGGACAAGGATCGCCGTCTCGTGGTGGGCCTGATCGTCCTTCGCTGCGTGGTACTCGGCGTTCTCTGAGAGATCGCCGAAGCCTCGAGCAACGAGGATCCGGTCGGCGATTGCCCTGCGACCGGGGCCCTCCATCTCAACGAGCCGCTCTTCGAGCTCGCGCAGGCCTTCGGTCGTGATCAGGTTCTCGGACACTTCCAATCAACCTAGCCGACCGGCGCTGGCCGCGTCGCGCGGCCAGTCCGGTCGACATCCAGACCCGAGCTGGGGGTCAGGCCTCCTCGCTCGACTCCGACATCAGCCCGTAGACGATCAGGACGTTGATCGCGATGATCACGAGCGACCAGATGGGCAACACCGGGAGGGTGAACAGCCAGAAGATCGCGCTCAGGGTCGCCATCGTCACGCCGAAGCCGACCGCCCCGGCCGAACGGGTCAGCAGCAGCGACGCGCCGATCAGGGCGAGCACACCCCAGATGATCGAGACCCAGCCCCAGAAGTCGAGGCTGCTGAACAGCAGTCCGCCTTCGGGCAGGTACTGCTTGCTGTCGAGCGCAGCGAAACCCCAGAGGAGGTTCGACGCGCCGGCGATGATGAACATGACGCCGGCGAAGGTGAACCATCCACCTGTGCTCTTCTCCGACATGTGATGGTGAGTGTGGGCTTCCATTGCTCGTCCTTTCGATGGGGACCGTCGCTTCGACGATGCCCACGCAACGCCATGCGAGGGTGTGGTCAGTCGGCAGAGCTGCTTCGGAGGAACCGAACTGGCCCGGACGGCCCGTCCAGTACCGAGTCATTGTCGCGCGCCGCATCCGGGTTCGGCGTACCATCCGATCGGAGTGAGCTCTCCGGCGGATCCATCCCTGCACACGCGAGAGCGCCACGCCAAGGCGCTCGGATCATTGCCGCCCGACGACGGGCACGACGAACGCGATGCCACCCGCGGCCTGATCGCGGCTGCCCCCTCGGACCTGACGATCAAGTCGAGCGACGGCCGGGTCGTCTGGACCCTCGAGGACTACGCGTTCCTGCTCGAATCCGCGGAAGCACCCGAGAGCGTGCACCCGGCCCTCTGGCGACTCGCTCGACTGAACATGAACGCCGGCCTCTACGAGGTTGCCGAAGGGGTCTTCCAGGTGCGCGGCTACGACCTCTCGAACATGGCCCTGATCGAAGGGGAGCGCGGGGTGATCGTGGTCGATCCGCTGATCTCCCCGGAGTGCTCGGCGGCGGCACTAGCCCTCTATCGCGAACACCGCGGCGAGCGGCCGGTCGCCGCCGTGCTCTACACGCACAGCCACATCGATCACTTCGGCGGCGTGCGCGGAGTGATCGAGGAGGGTGAGGACATCCCGGTCTGGGCGCCGGAGGGCTTCACCGAGGCGGCGATCAGCGAGAACGTGATCGGCGGAGCGACGATGGCAAGGCGCGCCTCCTACATGTACGGCGCCAACCTCGAGCGCGGACCCAAGGGGCAGGTCGACGTCGCGATCGGGAAGGGCGTCTCGAAGGGAAGCCCGGGATTGGTCCCAGTCACCAACCACGTGACCGCGACCGGACAGGTCGAGGCGATCGACGGCGTCACCTTCGAGTTCCAGATGGTCCCGGAGACCGAGGCGCCGGCCGAGTTCAACTTCTTCCTGCCCGACAGCGGCGCGCTGTGCGTGGTCGAGACGGCTTCCCACACGCTCCACAACGTCCTCACCATCAGGGGAGCCCAGGTGCGCGACGCGCTCTGGTGGTCGCAGTGCCTGAACGAGTCGATCGAGCTGTTCGGCCACAGGGCGGAAGTGATCTTCGCCGGGCACCACTGGCCGACCTGGGGCGAGAGTGAAATCCGTGAATTCCTCGCAGCGCAGCGAGACCTCTACCGCTTCATTCACGACCAGACCATCCGCCTCTCGGGCGCGGGACACAACGGCGAGGAGATCGCCGAACGGATCGAGCTGCCCGAGTCGCTCAGCGAGCTGTGGCATACGCGAGGCCACTACGGCTCCGTTCGCCACAACGCCCGCGCGGTCTTCCAGCGCTACTTCGGCGTCTACGACGGAAACCCGGTCAACCTCGACCCCCTGCCTCCTGCCGAAGCCGGAAGGCACTACGTCGATGCGATCGGAGGCAGCGAACGGGCGGTCGAGATCGCCCGCGAGGCGCTCGACTCGGGCGACGAGCGCTGGGCGGCGACGCTGGCCGGGCATGTGGTGTTTGCAGATCCCGACAACGCCGAGGCGCGCGCGGTGCAGGCCGAGGCCTTCGAGCAGCTCGGCTACCAGACCGAGAACGCCACCTGGCGCAACGCCTACCTGACCGGGGCGTCAGAGCTGCGCGACGGCGTGCCGGCAGACGGACTCAAGGCGCAGTCGCCGGACATTCTGCGCGCGCTCGCGACCGGCCAGCTGTTCGATGCGATGGCCTCGCGGATGAACGGCGAGCGAGCCGCCGCCGTCCAGCTGGTGCTCGGTTGGGACTTCACCGACACGGATGAGCAGTTGACCTTGACCGTTACGAACGGGGCGATGAGCGCGGTCCACGGCCGGATCTCCGACGGGGCCCAGGCCACGGTGACGACCACGAGAGCAACCCTCGACTCGGTCCTGCTGCAGGAGATCGACCCGATCGAGGCGTTCAGCTCCGGGGCGATCGCGGTCGCCGGCGACGGAACGGCACTCGGCACCTTCCTGAGCCTGCTCGACGAGCCGCCCGCCGACTTCCCGATCGTCACCCCGCGGCCCTGACGCCCGGTCGCGGGCGCGCCCAGAGACGGGGCGCGACGGAAGGAAGTGGAGCCAGTCGGGATCGAACCGACGACCTCCTGCTTGCAAAGCAGGCGCTCTCCCAGCTGAGCTATGGCCCCATGGGGGAGAGAAGTCTAGCTCCGGGCCGCCGAGGCGGTACCTGCCGCACGATTGCGACTGACGGAGCCCCGATTCCGCCAGCGAGCGCAATAGATTCGCCGCTGCGATGACTGGCGGCGATCAGGAACGGGAGGGACTGCTCGACGACGTCGGGGAGCTCGTCGAGGACGTCCTCGGCGAGAACCTGCCGGAGCCGGAGCCGGAGGATCCATGGGAGAGGCGACTTCGGCTCGTCGACGCGATCACGGCCGTACTGCTCTCCGTTGCCGCGGTCGCGACTGCATGGGCGACCTTCCAGGCAAGCCAGTGGGCCGATGCCCAGAGCGACTCGGTCGCGGCGGCTTCGATCGCGAGGAGCGACTCGCTGCGCTACTCGAACGACGCCGGGCAGATCGAACAGATCGACACGGCAGTCTGGCTCGAGTGGCTGACCGCATACTCGCAGGGCGACAAGGCAAGGGCGCGGTTCCTCAGCGAGCGCTTCCGCCCGACTCTCGCCGCAGCGCAACGGGAGTGGGCCGGCAAGGCCGTGATCGGATCCGACGGCAAGGTCAGCCAGGTGCCGCCGGGCACCCCGTTCGACGGGCCCGCGTACAGGATCCCGAAGGCGGAGCGGGCCGAACAGCTCGCCAATCAGGCCGAGTCCGAGATGGTCAAGGCGCAGGAGGCCTCGAACACGAGCACCGAGTTCGTGACTGCCGCGCTGATCCTCGCACTGGTCCTGTTCTTCTCCGGCATCGCGACGAAGTTCCGCAACCCGAGGTTGCAGGTCCTGCTCGTCCTCTTGGCCTTGGTCTTCCTCGTCGGCGGCCTGGCAAGGACTTTCACCCTCCCGCAGCTGCTCTGACCGAAGGCCGCCCGTTACTCGCCCCGGCGGGCCGCTGGTAGGTTCAGCCGATGAACGAAATCAATCGCCGCCTGCTGCTGAAGACCCGTCCGGAAGGACTCGTCAAGAACTCCGACTTCGACCTTGTCGAGGAGGCCGTCCCTGAGATCGGTGAGGGCGAAGCCCTGATCCGCACCACCTTTCTCTCGCTCGATCCGACCAACCGCGTCTGGATGACCGACGCCCCCGGCTACCTGCCGCCCGTCCAAATCGGCGAGGTGATGCGCTCCGGCGGCATTGGCCGGGTGGTCGCCTCCAACAGCCCGCGATACGAGGTCGGCCAGCTGGTCAATGGCTTCACCGGATGGCAGGACTACGTCGTCGCGTCCGACTCGCTTCCGTTCACCCCGCTGCCCGCGATCCCGGGAGTGCCAGACAGCGCGTTCCTCGGCGCCCTCGGCATGACCGGCCTGACCGCCTACTTCGGGATCACAGACGTCGCACAGGTCGGGGAGGGCGACACCGTCGTGATCTCCGCGGCTGCCGGAGCGGTCGGCAGCGTGGCCGGCCAGATCTCGAAGATCCTCGGCGCGAGGGTCGTGGGGATCGCCGGTGGGCCTGCCAAGTGCGCTTGGCTCACGGACGAGCTCGGCTTCGATGCAGCCGTCGACTACAAGGCCGACGACTGGCTCGCCCAGCTGAAGGCCGCGACCCCGGATGGGATCGACGTCGACTTCGAGAACGTCGGTGGCGAAGTGATGGAGGCAGTCTTCGCCCGGCTCAACATCGGGGCGAGGGTCGCCCTGTGCGGGTTGATCTCCGGCTACAACGACCCTGAGGGCCCGGGCGGTCCGGCCAACTTCGGCGCGCTGATCAGCAAGCGGGCGAAGGTTCAGGGGTTCCTGATCCTCGACTACTTCGGCCAGATGGAAGCAGCCGTCGGCCAGCTTGCGCAGTGGATGGGGGAGGGCAAACTCCAGCATCGCGAGACGGTCGTCGAGGGACTCGAGAACACGCCGGAGTCGCTCAACCTGCTGTTCACGGGCCAGAACACGGGCAAGCTCGTGGTCAAGATCGCCGACTGAGCCGGACCGGCGAACGCCAGCCCGAGGGTAAGGTCACGCCATGACCGCCAGCCGAATCATCTCCGCCGCTGCAGCTCTCGCCTGCACCGTTGCGTTCGTCGGCTGCGGCAGCGAAAGCGGCGAGTCGAAGGCGACGCTCAGCAAGCAGGACCAGCAGCAGCTGACCGAACGGACCGACCAGTTCCAGAAGAGCCTGCAGGCGACGGTGACCGGGTTGACGAGCTGCCTCAAGGACTCGGCCAAGTCCGGCGGGATCGCCGGGATCGCGGCCTGCGTGGACCAGCTGCTGACCAACACCGCCACGACCGCGGAGGAACTTTCGACCTACGCAGCCGGGCTGAAGGGGAAGGTCAAGGAGAAGTGCGGGACCCAGCTCCAAGCGATGTCGGCAGCAGTGAAGGAGATCGGTTCGGCCCTGAGGACCGCGGGGTCCGCGATCGGCAAGGGCGACACGACCGGCTTCCAGCAGGCGATCGGCGGACTCTCGGCCTCCGGCGGCGAGCTCCAAGCAGCAGTCACGGCAATCGGCACCGACTGCGTCGGCTGACGCCACTCGCCCGCCCAGGCCCCGGCTAATCCCACTCGGCGACCGATCCGGGGTAGAAGTGGTCATGGCCGATGATCGCAAGCGATTCTCCTCGGACCCCCTGGTCGACGAACAGGAGGAGCTGGCCGCCCGTGAGGCAGCGGCGATAGGGGGAGTGGCCGGCGACGAGGAGCTCGATCCGGCTCAGCGGCCCGTGATCGAGGCTGGAGGTGGGCAGGCGGAAGGCTTCGAGCTTGCCGAGAGCGACCTGATCCGGCACGCGAGCCACGGCGACGACCGACCGGACGGCATCATCTTCCACGACGCTGGACGGCCCGAGGCCGAGATCGAGCAGCAGACCGGCGAGTTCAGCGAGGCCGACAGCGTCAGCCGGAGTTCGAAGCCGACCGACGAGGACTGAGCGGAAGCGGGCGGGCGACCGCGGGCGGGCTACTTGCCGTCGTCGCCGTCGAAGTCGAAGTCGCGGGGACCCGACTGCTCGAACCAGAGCTTGTCGTGGTCGGGCGAATCTGCGAGGAAGTCGGGAGTCCCTTCGAGGACATCGTCTGACTCGACCCCCGGAAGAGCCTGCTGGCCCTCGATCTCGCTCTCCGGCTTGTCAGCGTCGTCGTCGTCGGCATCGGCGTCCTCGTCGTCGTCGGCATCTTCGGCGCGACCCTGATCGAACTCGAGGTCATCATCGAACTCGACTTCGTGGGACTCGGTCTCAGCGCCGGGCGAGCGCAACGAGGGATCGTCGAAGTCGGCCTCTTCGAACGCCACTTCCTCGGCCGCCTCGGAAGCACCGAGGACATCGAAGTGCTCAGTCGCCTGGTCGTCAGGCAGCTCGTCGCCACCTGCGGCGAGGTCCACCTCGACTGCCTCGTCCTCCTCGACCTCGGCGGGCGGAACCGGTTCGTTCCCTGCCGGCAGCTCGCCGTCCTCGGAGTGGGACTCCGGCTCCTCGACCTCGCGGACAGGCGGACTCAGCGCCTCAGCCTCGGCTCTGGCGATCTCCGTCGGGTCGGCGCCGCGGCGCCGCATGAGTTCAAGGTGTTCGCGAATCGCGTCGTCGAGCAGGCCCATCTGCGTGGATCGTACCTGCGACGCTACGATTACGGCGCGTCCGGGCGCGGCAGGCCGTGAATCCGGACGAACGCGGGGCTATAGCTCAGATGGGAGAGCGCCTGGATCGCACCCAGGAGGTCGCCGGTTCGATTCCGGCTAGCTCCATCGCATTGAGGACAGAATTGTTCGCCAAGGCAATCAATTCCCTCGATTCAGTCTCGGCTGAGCGCCAGTCACAGGAGCGGACCGTCGAGGGTCTCTCGACACGGAGGCCAGCGGCCCGGGCTGTGCCCAGCTCGAAGCCCTAGCCGCCGTGCTCCTCAATCACGTCCTTGCGAGTCACAGTCAAGTAGGTCACCACAGCTGCGATCACGCCGAGGAAGATCAAGCTCGTGGCCGTGGTGCCGAGCCCCAGGCCGCCGAGGTCAGGGTCCGAGAGTGAGATCCAGTCGCCGGTGTTGCCGCCAAGCGGGCGCGTGAGGATGTAGGCCATCCAGAACGTCAGCACGGCGTTTGCGTTGAGTACAAATCGAGCGAATGCGATCAAAGCGATGGCTCCTGCCACAACCATGACCGACGCGAAGTAGCCAAGGCCGGTCTGCTCCGCAAGCAGGTCGCCGGCCGATGTACCCAGAGCGAACGTCGCCAGCACGACGAGCCAGTAGAACGCCTCTCTACGACCCTTGTAAACAGAGTGAATTGAGAGGGTTCGCTCGATCGCGTACCAGATGCCAAACACCGCTGCCAGAACAGAGCTGAAAATGATCGTTGTCGTTACGAGGGTTACGCCCTTGTCGTCATGTAGCCAGTCGGTCACGAGCGTGCCAACGATGCTGATCAGCACAACGGCCACCCAGTACGACACCGGGCGATAGCGGTTCAACCTCATCTGCATAACCAGCGCGATTGCCAGCAGCGTGCCCATGATCGCGAACGTCTTGGGAATGCCCAAGCCCAGACCACCGTTGTCGGGAGATTGAAGGAAGTCGGAGGCAGTCTCGCCGACTGTCGTGCAAAGCACTTTGATGATCCAGAACCACACTGTGATCTCTGGAACCTTGTTGAAGAGGGTCGCCGCCTTGACCTTCGGTCCGCGGAGCGGCTGGCTTGGATTGGCGTGTAGCTGAGATGTATGCATCGGAGCTTTATGCCACCGGGGCCTAAGGCGAGAGTAAGAAGCAACAGTGCGTCGACGGGCGCGAGCGATCACCCACCGGTCGCGGCAATGCGGCGGCGGCTCTACGATCGAAGTCCGAATGAACGAGCCGACCGAGACGCTTCGACAGGAGCTTGAGAACATCACCAACGGCGCGAAACCCGTCGTACTGGACGACCCGTCGCTCTACACCAACCGCGAAGTCTCATGGATGGACTTCGACACCCGGGTGCTCGAACTGGCCGAGGATCCCGAGGTTCCGCTGCTCGAGCGAGCGAAGTTCCTCGCGATAACCGCCACCAACCTCGATGAGTTCGTGATGGTCCGCCTCGCCGGGCTCCACGAGCAGATCGACTCGGGGATCGATGCCCGCGGGCCGGACGGTCTCTCTCCCGACGACGCCTTCGACCGGGTGTCCGAGCGGATGAAGGAACTGATGGAGCGCCACTCCCGCGCCTGGGAGCGGGAGGTCCGCCCCGAGCTGGCAGCGGCGGGGATCAGGATCATCGAGCCCGAGAAGCTCGGCCCCAGCGACCTGGCCGACATCGACCGTGACTTCGCCGAACGGATCTTCCCCGTCCTGACACCGCTCGCCGACGCCCCCGGCAGGCCGTTCCCCTACATCTCGACCCTCTCGCTCTCGATCGCCGTCAGGCTGCACGACCCGATCACCGACGGAGACGCCTTCGCGAGGGTCAAGGTCCCCCGCGAGGTGATCGAGCGCTTCGTGCCCGCTGGCAGGGGGGTGTTCGTGCCGCTCGAGCTGGTGATCGCCCGGCACCTGAGCGAGCTGTTCCCCGGGGTGGAGATCGTCTCGCATTCGCTCTTCCGGGTCACGCGCGATGCCGACTTCACCGTCTCCGACGAGGCCGACGACCTCCTCCAGGCAGTAGAGGAGGAGCTGCGCCGCCGCCGCTTCGGCGAAGCGATCAGGCTCGAGGTCGCAGAGGGGATGGATCCCGTCCTGCGCGGCTGGCTTACCGAGCAGCTCGACCTCGAAGAGGACGAGGTGCACACGATCAAGGGGCTGCTCGACCTCGGCGACCTCTGGCAGATCCACGGACTGCGGGGGTTCGAGGACCTGCGCGATCCCGCCTGGAGCCCGGTCGTGCCGCAGGCGCTTCGGGGCCGCGAGGGCGAGCCGATCGACATCTTCTCCGCGATCCGTCGCGGGAGCATCGTGATCCACCACCCGTACGAGTCGTTCGCGGCATCGGTCGAGCGGCTCGCCAAGCAGGCCGCCAAGGACCCGAAGGTCCTCGCGATCAAGCAGACGGTGTACCGCACCTCCGACGACTCGAAGCTCGTGCCCTCGCTGGTCGAGGCCGCAGAGCAAGGCAAGCAGGCGGTGAGCGTCGTCGAGGTCAAGGCGCGCTTCGACGAGATCGAGAACATCGGCTGGGTCCGGACCCTCGAGGAGTCGGGCGCCCACGTGTGTCACGGCCTGCCGGGGCTCAAGACCCACGCGAAGGCGCTGATGGTCGTCAGGCGCGAGGGCAAGGGAGTGCGGCGGTACGTGCACATCGGCACCGGCAACTACAACGCCAAGACCGCCCGCACCTACGAGGACTTCGGCCTGCTGACGGCCGACCCCGACATCGCCGAGGACGTGAGCGACCTCTTCAACATGCTCACCGGCTACGCCCGACCGGCCGAGTTCCGCAAGGTCGCGATCTCCCCGGACGGGATCCGCAACAAGATCATCGAGGAAATCGAAGCGACCGTCGCCGCCCACAGGGCCGGGCGCAGGGCGAGGATCAGGCTGAAAATGAACGCACTCGTCGACCGCAAGTCGATCGAGGCCCTCTACCGCGCATCGCAGGCCGGGGTCAGGATCGAGCTGCTGGTGCGGGGGATCTGTTGCCTCGTCCCCGGGGTACCGGGCGTCAGCGAGACGATCACGGTGCGCTCGATCGTCGGGCGGTTCCTCGAGCACTCACGGATCTACTGCTTCGAGCGCGGAGAGGAACGCAGCATCTGGATCGGCTCAGCCGACCTGATGCCCCGCAACCTCGACTCGCGGGTCGAGCTGATCGTCCCGATCGAAGAGGCGGCCCTTCAGGACCGCCTCGCCGAGTCGCTCGACCGATCGATGACCGACGACACCTACGCATGGGAACTGGGGCGCGATCGGATTTGGACAAGGCGCACCGGGAAGACCCGGTCGCTGCACGACGAGCTGACCGCCCGGGCGGCCGACTGACGCCCGTCCCGCTCGCCGCCGGTCAGGAGGCGATCAGGGAGCGGACCTTCTCGGCCACGGCATCGGCAGTGATGCCGTAACGCTCCATCAGCTCCGCAGCGGGAGCCGAAGCGCCGAAGCGGTCGACCGCGACGTGCGCCTGTGCGTAACGCTCCCATCCCATCGACACGCCCGCCTCGACCGACACGGCAGGCACCCCCGACGGGATGACCTGTTCCCTGTACTCGGCCGGTCGGGCCTCGAACAACTCCCAGGACGGAAGTGCCACGACCCGCGCCTCGATGCCCTCGGCCGCGAGCTGCTCCCTTGCCGCGAGGCCGACTTCGACCTCGGATCCGGTTGCGACGATCACCGCAGCCGGTGAGCCGTCGCAGGCCAGGACATAGCCACCGTTTCCGAGTCCGGAGGCGGGACCGAGAGTTGTGCGGTCGAGAACGGGAAGGTCCTGCCGACTGAGGATCAGGGCCGCCGGCCCAGCGAGCTCCTCGGCGATCACGCGCCACGCCTCGGCCGTCTCGTTGGCGTCCGAGGGCCGGATCACGGTCAGGCCCGGGATCGCCCGAAGAGCGGCGAGGTGCTCGACCGGCTGGTGGGTCGGACCATCCTCCCCGAGGGCGATCGAGTCGTGCGAGAAGACCCACGAAACGGGGAGCCTCATCAGGCACGAGAGCCTGATCGCCGACCTCATGTAGTCGGCGAACTGGAGGAAGGTCGAGCCGAACGGCCGGACGATGCCGCCGTGAAGCGAAATGCCGTTGACGATCGCGCCCATCGCGTGCTCACGGACACCGAAGTGGATGTTGCGGCCGTCCTCGTCGCGGGTCATGTCGCCCCCGCCGGGCACCGATGCCTTGACCGAGCTGACGAGGTCAGCCGAACCGCCGAGCATCGTCGGGAGGTGGTCGGCAAGCGCTCCCATCGCCTTGCCGCCGGCGCTGCGGGTCGCGACCTTCCCGTCGTCCGGGCTCCAAGTCGGCAGGGAGGCTGCGAGGCCGGGGAGCGCCTTGCCCTCCCAAGCGGCCCTCCAGAGGGTGGCGGACTCCGGGTCGGCAGCGAGGAAGTCGGCGAGCCGGGACTCCCACTCCGCCCTTGCCGCAGAGCCGCGCTCGCGAGCGGACCACCGTTCGGCGACGCCGTCGGGGATCACGAACGAGCGGTCGGGGTCGAAGCCGAGCTTCTCCTTGACCGCCCGCAACTCGTCGCTGCCGAGCGGGGCGCCGTGGACACCACTGGTGTTCTGCTTGTTCGGCGCTGGCCAGCCGATCACGGACGGAACACGGATCAGGGTCGGGCGCGACTCGTCTGCGGCACCCTCCGCGAGGGCGGCGCGAACCGAATCGAGATCGTCGACCGACGGGACCTCGAGCGTCTGCCAGCCGTACGAGCGGAACCTGGCCATCACGTCCTCGCCGTCGAAGCTGAGCGACGTAGGGCCGTCGAGGCTGATCCTGTTGTCGTCCCAGCAGTAAACGATCCGGCCGAGGCCGAGGTGACCGGCGAGGGAAGCCGCTTCGGCCGCGATTCCCTCCATCAGGTCGCCGTCGGAGACGATCCCCCAGACATGGTGGTCCTGGACCTCACTGCCGAAGCGCCCGCGCAACCAACGCTCCGCGATCGCCATCCCGACCCCGTTGGCGAAGCCCTGGCCGAGCGGGCCAGTGGTCGTCTCGACGCCCGGGGTTGGATGCTCGGGGTCGAACTCGGGATGGCCGGGAGTCCGCGAGCCCCACTGGCGGAAGTTCTCGAGCTCGCTCAGCGGAAGGTCATAGCCGGAGAGATGCAGCGCCGAATAGAGGAGCATCGACCCGTGTCCGGGCGAGAGCACGAATCGGTCGCGGTCCGGCCAATCGGGAGCGCCGGGGTCGTGCTTCATCACGTCGGCGAACAGCAGGAAGGCGAGTGGCGCCAGCGCCATCGGCATTCCCGGGTGGCCGCTGTTGGCCCGCTCGACGGCATCCGCGCTGAGCACGCGTGCCGTGTCGATGCTCAGCTGATCGCTCGCTGGGGTTGTGCCGTTGGTCGGGTCAGTCATCTGGCCGGGCTGGACAATCGCAGGTGCGGACTTGCCCCGCGGGCCGGTATCGTCCCGGCCGTGGCGGACGGGTCCAACAGCAACAACTCGATCGCCAACCGGATCGTGCTGGTCGTCGGGATCGTCGCGATCGGCGGGGTCAGCGGAATGGTCCTCAAGCTCGCGGGGTTGGACGGCTGGATGATCGGATTGATCACCAGCGTCATCACCCTGGTCCTCGTCGCGATCCTGCTCCGCTCAGCGGCCGGCGGCCGCCGCGGTCCCTGACCCGGCTCTACGAAGCGTCGTCGCCGCTGCCGATGCCGGGCTTCGACGAAGTCCCGAGGCCGCCCGTGGCACGCTGCTGGTAGGCAAGCCGCGCCCGGTCGTCGACCTGGGTGAGGACCGTGTCGGCCTTGAAGGCCTTGGTGGTTGCATCCTGGACGCGTCGCGGCATCAGCGCCATCGTCCTGACCAGTGCGCCGTTGCTGCGCGGGACGAAGACGTCGAACCGCGGCTCCTTGAGCGCGTCGACGATCTCATTGGCAACGTCCTGCGGGTCGACGTTCTTGACGAACCGCGCGCTGCCGAGGCCGGAAGCCAGCTCGGTGTTGACGATGCTCGGCATCACGCATGAGACCTCGACCCCGGTGCCCTTGAGCTCGCCACGCATCGATTCCGACAGGCCGACGACGGCGTGCTTGGTCGCGCAGTAGGTGGCCGCTCCGGGGAATCCGCTCTTGCCCGCCATCGAGGCGACGTTGATCACATGGCCGCGACCGCGACGGCGGAAGCGCTTGCCTGCGAGCTGGGAGCCGGTGATCACTCCCCAGAGGTTGATCTCGATCTGACGGCGCGCCAGCTCGGGGTCCTCGTCGAAGAAATCGCCCAGCAGCATGATCCCGGCGTTGTTGACCAAGGCGTCGATCGGGCCGAGCTTGGCCTCGACGGCGTCGAGGAAGGCCTCGAACGAGGCGCGGTCGGTGACGTCGAGCGGAAGGCCGATCGTGCCGCCGCCGATCTCCGAGGCGGTCTGCTCGGCCCCTGAGTGGTCGAGGTCGCCGATCGCGACCTTCGCGCCCTCGCGCACGAGCGTGGTCGCCGTCGCGCGACCGATGCCCCGGGCGCCACCGGTGATTGCGATGACCTGGCCGACGAGTGAACGTGGTTGATTCGACATTGAGGGATCCTCCTCGAAGATTTTCGGTGTCCGTCCGCCACCTCTGGCCGACAGGGAAAAGCTACTCCGATCCGACGCCGATCGGCGGCAGGTTGGGAGCGGGCGCCCCCAACTGCGGTTGACGGCTGCGACTGGGCGTACGATCGGGAGACCGATGGCGCACTTCATCCACGAAGGCCAGCGAATCGCCTACACCGAGCACGGCGCGGGCGGACGGGTCTGCGTGCTGATCCCCGGTCTGCTGACCAGCCAACGGATGCACTCGCAACTCGCGGCGGCGCTTGCCGATCACGGCGAGCACGTGGTCACGATGGACCCGCTCGGACATGGCGAGTCCGACCGCCCCGATGAGATGTGGCGCCACTCGATGCGCGCCTACGCAAGCCAAGTGGTCGGGCTGCTCGACCACCTCGAGATCGAGCAGGCAGTGATCGGAGGAGCATCACTCGGGGCCAACACCACCCTCGAGGTCGCGAGCTCCGCGCCCGAGCGGTTGAGGGGAATGATCCTCGAGATGCCGGTCCTCGAATCGGCTCTGCTCGGATGCGCGATCGCGTTCACGCCACTGATGTGCGCCCAGACGTTCGCCGCGCCGGTGATGCGCGGTGTCGGGCGGGCTGCTTCGCTGATCCCACGGAAGGGAATGCCGCTGCTCGGCGAGGTCCTGCTGGACTGGATCGAACAGGACCCGCGGCCAGGCTCCGCCGTGATGCGGGGTCTCTTCTTCGAACGGGTTGCCCCGCCGCGGGAGGAGCGACGGACCTTCGAGTCTCCGGCCTTGATCATCGGCCATCCGCGCGACCCGGTTCACCCGTTCTCCGACGCAGGCCTGCTCGCGAGCGAATTGCGCAACTCGCGGCTGCTCGAGGCCAACTCGATCATCGAGCTGCGGTCCCGGCCAGCCCGCCTGACCGGTGAGATCGTCGAATTCATCGACCAATGCTGGGCGGAGCCGGACGTGAAGTCGGCGCGGAGGAAGGCGGCCACCAAGCCCAAGCGGACCGCCACAACCTCAGGGGCTCGTCGCCAACCGGCGAGTCGCAAGAAGCCAACGGCCGCGCGGGCCTAGGCCCCGCAGGGGTTCAGCGCCCCCAACCCCCGCGTTCGCCGCGGTAGAGGTCGCTGCCGGTCAAGACCATCCTCACTGTGCCGAGCAGGATCCTCAGGTCCAGGCTGAGCGAAGCGTTCGCGACATACCAGAGGTCGAGTTCGATCCTCTCCGACCAAGGCAGGCTGGCGCGGCCGTGGATCTGCGCCCAGCCGGTCACGCCGGGGCGAACGGAGAGCCGGCCCCGCTGGCGGTCGTCGTAATCGGCTACCTGCTCGGGCAGCGTCGGCCGCGGGCCGACGAGTGACATCTCCCCGCCGACGACGTTCCACAGGTTCGGCAGCTCGTCGAGCGACCAGCGCCTCAAGAACGCCCCGACCCTTGTGATTCGGGCGTCACCCTCATCGACTGCCATACCGGAGCCGATCGATTCGGCTCCGACGACCATCGTGCGCAGCTTGTAGATCTCGAACTCGCGGCCGTCGCGGCCGGCCCGTGCCTGCCGGTACAGCACGGGACCGCGGCTGTCGAGCTTCACAGCCGCGGCGCAGACGAGGACGACCGGCAGGCTCACGAGCGAGGCGGCCCCGCCGAGCAGCAGGTCAAGCAGGCGCTTGACCGGCCGGTAAGAGCGCTTCACCTCGTTCCCTCCGGTGGCTCCCACCCCGCCGGCGTCCCGTGCCTGGCCCAATCCCACCAGCCGGCAGCGATCGCGGCGGTCATCAGGACGTAGTAACGACAGACGAGCAGGAGCCTCAGCGGCACCCAACGGGCGATGAGCGCTGCGAACAGGATCAGCAGCTGCACGCCGAGGACTGCTGTCCAGAAGGCCGAGCCGGGGGCGAGCAGGGCGCTTGAGATCAGGGCGAGCAGGTGGAGCTTCGGCGAGGCGTAGCGGATCGCCCTGTGGCTGAAGATCATCAGCGCGTACAGCGGCGGGTAGCCGCGTGGGGAGAGCAGGCCTCCCTTGACCACGATCGGCCAAGCGTGGCTCATCATCCTGCGCTTCCGTGCGAACTCGCCTTCGAGGCTCGGCACCATCAGCTCGGTCGCGGCGGCGGCCGGCGCTTCGATCGCGCGGCGGCCGCGCTTGACGAGAGTGAACGGCAGCTTGAGGTCATGGCCCATCACGGGATCGACCTCGACGTAATCGCTGCGGCGCACTGCGTAGATCGCCCCGTTGCCGGCCGTGACCGATGAGAGCTTCGCCTCGAGGCCTCGGATGAACATCTCGAACCGCCAGTACAGCCCTTCCTGGTTGGTGCCGTCGGCTCGTTCGAACCGCACGCGCCCGCAGGCGAGCGCAACGTCGGGGTCGGCGAAGGCAGCCACCAGCGCACGGAGCGCATCGGGCTGCCAGACGGCGTTGGCGTCGGAGAAGGCGACGATCTCGCCGCGGGCCTCGCGGACGGCGGCGTCCTGGGCGCGGACCTTGCCGCCACGCGGAAGGTCGAGGACGAGATCGGCTCCGGCCGAGCGGGCTGCCTCGACGGTCCCGTCATCGGACCCGTCGCACGCGACGATCAGCTCGATCCGGTCGGCGGGCCAGTCGAGCGAACGCAGGTTGTCGATCCTCCTCGCGATCACCTCTGCCTCGCGGTAGGCGGCGACGACCACTGTGACCATCGGTACTTCGTCGCCCCTGACCGGACCGGGAGGCCCCGGCCTGCGCAGCACCGTCTGGAGTGCGACGAGCAGCAGCGGATAGCCGACTTGGCTCCACAGCAGCAGGCCTGCGGACAGCCAGAAGATGATCTCGAGGGCGGTTCTCACCGGGTCAAGTCTGCCGGGCGGGGCGGCCGGGGCGTCAGCCGGTCGCGATCAGCCGGGAGTAGAGGTCGAGGTGCCTCTCGGCTGCCCGCTGCCACGACCACTCGCCGGCGGCCAAGCGTTGCGCCCCGGTCGACAGGGTGGCGAGCCTCGCCTCGTCAGCCACCAGGGATGCGAGGGCCGAGCCGAGAGCCGCGACGTCACCGGCCGGCACGCACTCCGCAGCCCCGGCCGCGGCGACCTCTGGGAAGCCGCCCGCGTCGCTGAGCAACATCGGCTTGCCGAAGGCCAGGGCGGTGGCAAGGACGCCCGACTGGTCAATCTCCGTGTAGGGCAGGACGCAGAGGTCGGCGTGCTCGAAGATCGCGGGGATCTCGCGATCGTCCACATACCGGGTGAGGAACCGCACCGACGCAGGCGCGGCAGCGACCAGGCCGGAGATGTCCATCCGGGGACGGCCGACCAGCCAGAGAGTGGCGACCTCCATCTCGCGCCAGGCGTCGATCAGCAGGTCGAGTCCTCTGTAGG